>JBGQGR010000410.1:0-3701 GCA_041497495.1 Anaerolineae bacterium
GATCGCGCGATCGAAATCGATCGGCAAGAAATCGATCAAACAAAAATCCAAATCGAAAAAATAAATCATAGATCGAAGTGATCCGCGATACGCTATAGGCTATCAGCAAATTGGAGGCTGAATGAGCATCCTGGTTGGCAAACATACGCGCTTGTTGGTACAGGGCATTACCGGGCGCGAAGGCGAATTTCACACGAAGCAAATGATCGAGTACGGCACGCATGTCGTGGGTGGCACAACGCCGGGCAAAGGCGGCGAGTGGGCCGCCGGCGTGCCGGTCTTCGATTCGGTCAAAGAAGCCGTCGATGCGACCGACGCAAACGCATCGATCATTTACGTGCCGGCGCGCTTTGCGCCCGATGCGATTTACGAAGCAGCCGATGCGGGCTTGAAGTTGATCGTGTGCATCACCGAGGGCGTGCCGGTTTTGGATATGATTCGCGTGCGTGCGTATCTCGATCAAAAGAAAGTCCGCTTGATTGGTCCGAACTGTCCGGGCTTGATCACACCGGGCGAAGCGAAAGTGGGAATTATTCCCGGTCACATCTGCACGCCGGGTGGCATCGGCATTGTGGCGCGCAGCGGTACGTTGACGTATGAAGTGATCTACGCGTTGAGCAATCGCGGCATGGGGCAGAGCACGTGCGTGGGTATCGGCGGCGATCCGATCAATGGCACGAACTTCATCGATGTGCTGCAGATGTTTGAAGATGATCCGTTGACCGATCAAGTCGTATTGATTGGCGAGATCGGCGGATCGGACGAAGAGCGGGCGGCCGAATTTATTGCGGCGCGCATGACCAAACCAGTGACGGCCTTCATCGCCGGACGGACTGCGCCGGCAGGCAAACGCATGGGCCATGCCGGCGCGATTATCGAAGGCGGGGCGGGCACGGCAGCGGGCAAGATCGCCGCGTTCGAAGCGGTGGGTGTAAGAGTCGCCCAGCATCCGGAAGAGATTCCTGATCTGGTCGCTTACGCGGCGCGCTGATTTGATCATTCAATGGAGCCGACCGAAAAGTCGGCTCTAGTTTTATATTGGAGCAGTGTGGCTGGTATCCCATACGTTGCTGTCATCGTCAAGAATTCACACGATCAAGTGCTGCTCTTGTTGCGTGACAACAAACCCGGTTTGTCTTTTGCCAATCACTGGACACTGCCAGGCGGATGTGTCGAGTTCAATGAGACAATTGAAGCCGCCGTGCAACGTGAACTACAAGAAGAAATTGGCTTAGAATTGTCGGTAACTGTCTGGAAGACATACGAACGAATTGCCGGGGATGTTTTGGTTGAGCAGCATGTGTTTGTGAGTTCAACCGACTGCGATATATCTGCGATGACCTTGGGTGAGGGGCAGGCCCTGCGCTTTTTTGATAAAGACCAGCTTGCACTGTTACCAATCGGATTCGAGTTCGAACACTTGCTAACCGAGTATTTTCGTGAAAAGCCGATTTAATCTCCAAATTGATCTTCATCTCGTCACGATCATATTCATTGCCGTGATCGCAGCGCTGCCATTCATCACCCGATCGGGCTTGCCGCGCCACACCGATCTCGAACTGCATGTCTTTCGCGCCGCCGAATATGGGGACGTGCTGCGGGGCGGCGTTTTATATCCACGTTGGGCGCCTGACTTCTATTACGGTTACGGTTATCCGATCTTCAATTATTATGCGCCATTCACTTATGCGCTAGCCAGTCTATTGGCAATCCCACTCGGTATTGTGGCAGGCGTGAAGGGTGTAATCCTGCTCGCGTTTTTCTTGGCCGCGATCGGGATGTATTATTTTGCGCGACGGCATTTTGGATCGATCGGCGGTGTGATCGGATCGGCGGCGTTTGTGTTGTCGCCGTACATCCTGTTCATCGATCCATTGATGCGCGGCGATCTGGCCGAGTTCTTCGCGTTGAGTTTGATCCCATGGTTGTTTTTAGTGTTCGATGAACCGGTGATTAATAAGCCAGCGATTGAAATCGCATCTCCAGATTTGCACAGCCGACCGTCGTCGGCCGTTCATGCAATTTTCAATCGTAGGCATGCTATTCGATCTTTTATTTTAAGTATATTGATACTCAGTCACAACCTGACGGCCTTGTTCGCGCTCGGTATCTTAGCTGCATATTTGTTGTGGCGCGGCTTGACGATCGATACTCCGCGTAGATGGGTTGCTGATTTGACTGCGGTCGTGTTTGCGCTGCTATTGACTTCGATCTTCTGGCTGCCTTTCATAGCTGAGCGCAGCGCCATTCGGTTGGATGTGGCTGGCCCCGGCCATTTCGATTATCACAACCACTTTATACCTTTAACGATGCTGCTGTCATCCTCACCGTCGATCGATCTTGGCGCGACGACGCCGAAGTTTATTTATAACCTCGGCATTGTGCAGTGGCTGTTGATCATACCTGCGGCGCTGCTGGCAATTCGTAAACACGCAGATTCTTTCGGCAAGATTACTCTACTTTTTATTTTTGTTTCGGCTTTAACGGTATTCTTGATCACCCCGCACTCTCAATTCATTTGGGACTTGATTCCAGCTTCGGCTTACATCCAATTTCCGTGGAGATTGCTGGGTCTAGTTTCATTCACGCTAGCTATGTGTGCCGCTTTCGTGACTCATCGCGTTTCACTCATTACCTTTCACGCGTCACGCATCACGCGTCACTTATCACTTATCACTAATTACTTATCACTAATCATACTGTCCGCTCTTCTCCTTGCCGCTTTGCCCACCATGTATCCCCCCTTGTGGGACTCGAATTTTGGCGACACTTCGCCGCGCGGCATGATCGATTTTGAATTGAGCGGCGTCGCGCTTGGCACTACTTCGACCGGCGACTTTCAGCCGATCCAGATCGGGCGCGTGCCGGGGCCGACGCAATCACTACTGGATTCTTACGCGACTGGCTTGCTCGATAAATTTGATCATGCTTCACTGCCCGCTGGCGCGACCGTTCAAGTTGAACAGCATTCGGTTATCTTCGATCGATTTGCGATCAACACGCCGACTGCTTTTCAGGCGCAAGTGCTGACCTTCTATTTTCTTGGCTGGCACGTGGCGATCGATGGCGCTGAAGTTCCGATCAAGCCCGCCGACCAAGATGGGTTCAACACTTTTGCTGTGCCGAGCGGCTCGCATGCGATTGAGGTCTCATTGCAACTTACCTCATCGCAATTAATTGGCACGATCGTTTCCTTGGCTACCCTGTTTGGCTTAATCATCTTGTTGTTTAGAAAACAAGCTAGCGATAACGATCTCGCTGGCATACCGTCTCGCTATCACTCAATCTCCCCATCTCTCCTTCTCTCCATCTGCATTCTCTTTCTCGCCGGCAAAGTTCTGATCATCGATCGCTGCGATAGCTGCTTTCGCTTCACTTCTCCGATCGGACATGCGCTCGGCGCGCAATACAAGCAATCTGCGCACTTTGGCGGACATATTGATCTGCTGGGCTACGATCTGCCATCGATTAGCGTTGAAGCCGGACAGGTTATGCCACTCACGATTTACTGGCAGGCGACGGCCGGCGTGCCGAACAACTATCAAGTCTTTGCACACTTGACTCGACCTGCCACCGTATTGTGGGGCCAATCGGATAAATTGAATCCGGGTGACTTCCCAACAACGCGCTGGCCGCTGGATAAATTTGTGTGGGACGATCATTCACTGCGCGTGTTGCCCGGCACGCCGCCTGGCGATTAC
>JBGQGR010000411.1:0-3686 GCA_041497495.1 Anaerolineae bacterium
ATCGAAATGACTGAAGGGGTGAAAGTATCAGGCCAGATATTGATCGATGGTATCGACGTTTACGATCCGGCGGTGGATGTCACAGAGGTGCGCAAGAAAGCCGGTCTGCTGGCGCAGCGACCCTTTCCGCTGCCGATGTCGATCTTTGATAACGTGGCGTATGGCCTGCGGATTCATCGGATGAAGCGTGGCAAGAAACTCAATCAGGCCGTGCAGCACTATCTGGAAATGGCCGGCTTGTGGGAAGAGGTCAAAGATCGCTTGCATGCGCCGGCCACCCGGCTCTCGATCGGCCAGCAGCAGCGCTTGTGTCTGGCGCGCGGTCTCGCCGTCGAGCCGGAAATCATGCTGGCCGACGAACCGACTTCGGCGCTCGATCCCATTTCGGCGCGCCACATCGAGCAGCGCCTGCACGAATTGAGTCAGAACTACACGATTGTTTTAGTCACCCATGTTTTGCGGCAGGCCAAACGTCTGGCCGATTACGTACTGTTTATGTACCTCGGCGAATTGATCGAGCACGGCCCGGCGCATGAAGTATTCGATCATCCTCACGAAGAACGCACGCGCGAATATCTGGCGGGTGCGATCGGTTAGACGATCGTTCCAAGCTGTGCGATAATCAACGCATGCAAGCCTACACTTTCTTCAAGGTGGTAACCTTAGATCAATCCGGGATGCTCGATCGGCTTGTGGCTCAGCTCGAGACGCATCACTTGAACTATTGTGTGATCGACAGTCAAGCCGTCAATGCTTACGTCGAACCGCTGGTCAGTCTCGATCTTGACGTTGTGATCGCTGCCAATCAATTGAAAGAGACTGAGGCATTGCTGGCGCAAGAATTTGATGTGAAGTCATTTCCGCACAGCCTCAATATTTCTACAACTGGATCAGATCTTCGCGTGCAAATTCAAACCGATCCGCGTTACGGCGAGTTTCCAGATCGAGCCCAAGTGCATGACGTGTTGGGCCAGACATTGAGAGTCGCCTCGCTGGAAGATGTCTTGCAAGGCAAGATCTGGGCTGTGCTGGATCCGGAGCGTGGCGGCAGCCAGCGTCAGAAAGATCTGGCCGACATTGCACGACTTATCGAAACGTATCCGAATCTCCGGGCACATGTACCGGCTGAGATATTGCGACGCTTGGTGTAATTTCGTTTGAAGGTATTCAGACTGGCGGGATAGTGTGATAGTGAGAAGTTGTTCGCTGTTACTCTAGCCCGTCATTTCTTACAAAAGATCACCATGGAAGTTCTTGAATCGCAGATCGAATCGAATGATGCTAAGTTCAAACAGAATGCCGATCACAATCGCGCGCTGGCAGATGAACTGCGCGATCGATTAAAGACCGCGCGGCAGGGCGGGGGCGAGAAATATCAGCAGCGTCAGCGCGAGCAGGGTAAGTTATTTGTGCGTGATCGCATAGACCGATTGCTTGATCCCGGCTCAGCGTTCCTCGAACTTTCGCCATTGGCGGCGCACGAACTGTATGAAGGCGATGCGCCGTGCGCGGGAGTCGTGACCGGCATCGGTCGAGTACGCGGCCGCGAATGTGTGATCGTCGCGAATGATGCCACGGTAAAAGGTGGGACGTATTATCCGCTGACAGTTAAGAAGCATTTGCGCGCGCAGCAAGTGGCGGAACAAAATAACCTGCCGTGTATTTATTTAGTAGACTCGGGTGGCGCATTCCTGCCGATGCAGGACGAGGTCTTTCCCGATCACGATGACTTTGGCCGCATCTTTTATAATCAAGCGCGGATGTCGGCGAAAAAGATTCCGCAGATCGCCGCTGTGATGGGCTCGTGTACCGCGGGCGGCGCGTACGTTCCGGCGATGAGTGATGAAACCGTGATTGTCAAAGGCACCGGCACCATTTTTCTTGGCGGTCCGCCCTTGGTCAAAGCCGCCACGGGCGAAGAAGTGACGGCCGAAGAACTCGGCGGCGCGGATGTGCACACGCGCCGATCGGGCGTGGCTGATCACTTCGCCGAAGACGACGATCATGCGATCGAGATCGTGCGCAGCATTGTCGAAACGCTGAACACAGTAAGGGCGATCGGCCGCTTTCGCTCCGCTTCAGGGATCTTCGACCGATCGCCCCTACAAATGGATCTCGCTGCGCCTGAAGAACCAATTTACGATCCGAAAGAATTGTACGGTGTCATACCGGCCTCATTCCGTGAAGCCTATGATGTGCGTGAAGCGATCGCGCGTTTAGTGGATGGCAGTAAGTTCCGCGAATTCAAGGCGCTATATGGCACGACGTTGATTTGCGGCTTCGCCCGGATCCATGGAATGCCGATCGGGATTGTGGCGAACAACGGAGTGCTGTTTAGTGAATCGGCCTTGAAAGGTGCGCACTTTATCGAGCTGTGTACTGCGCGCAACATTCCACTCTTGTTTCTGCAAAACATCACTGGTTTTATGGTTGGACGCGAATACGAAGCGGGCGGCATCGCCAAAGACGGCGCGAAGATGGTACATGCCGTGGCGAATGCGAACGTGCCGAAGTTTACGATCATCATCGGCGGCTCGTTCGGCGCGGGCAACTATGGCATGTGCGGCCGCGCTTACAATCCGCGTTTCTTGTGGATGTGGCCGAATGCGCGCATCAGCGTAATGGGCGGCGAACAGGCCGCAAGCGTGCTGTTGCAGGTGAGGATGGATCGCGGCGAAGAGCTGACGGCGCAGGAGCAAGAACAGTTCAAGGCGCCGACGATTGCGCGCTACGAAGAGGAAGGCTCGCCGTACTACAGCACGGCCCGGCTCTGGGATGACGGCGTCATCGACCCGCTCGATACACGCCGCGTGCTGGCGCTGGGCATTGCCGCTTCGCTCAACGCGCGAATTCCGGATTCGAAGTGGGGCGTGTTTCGGATGTAGCGGCCGTATACTGAGAGCGTGACAACCGCGACGCGTCTCACGCTCGACGAGTTCCTGGCGATGCCAGAGACTGAGCCACCTTCAGAATTCCTTTGCGGGCGGGTGATCCAAAAACCGATGCCGACCTGGAATCACGGCGTTCTGACTTCCCGGATCATCTTCCTGATTGGCGTTTATCTCCAACAAGTGGCCGAGGCAGCCGTTGCCGACAACGCCCGGTTCGCGAACCACCCGGAGGATCGCGCGTACTTGCCGGACGTGTCGGTTATCCGCCTCGAACGCCGGCCCGGCCCGGAGCAGCGCCGGCGCGGAGCGTTGGAGATGCTCCCGGACCTTGCCATTGAGGTGCTCTCGCCGGATGACCGGCCCGGGCGCGTGGCCGACAAGCTGGCGTTCTACCTGCGAGCCGGGGTGCCATTGGTCTGGATCATCGACCCGGATGATCGGACGCTCGCCGCGTACCGCCCTGGCCAGCCTTCCATAGTGCATGCCGCTCCCGAGGTCATCGGGGCCGAGCCGGTGCTGTCCGCGCTCGAACTCGACCTCACCCAACTCTTCGCCGTTCTCGACTGAAGAGTGTCCCGCACACGAGCACGAGAGGCGCCGGACGGGTCTGGGCGGGGCGAACCCGTCGCGGAACCTGCGCCTCACTGGATACCGTCGCAAAACGTGAGGGGGCCGGGGTGAGGCGACCGGCCTGTGCCTCCCGGCGTTATAGCGGGTTGGCCGGGCCGCTGACGCCGTGCTTCGCTCGCTCGGCCTCCTGGAGCTGGCCAATGGTTTCGGCACTGCGGTTGTAGA
>JBGQGR010000412.1:0-3670 GCA_041497495.1 Anaerolineae bacterium
AGCGCCGCGCCCGCCGCGCCCATCATGATCGCGATCAACGGCGTGAAGTGATTGGTCAAGCGCGTGGTAACGATCGTGCCATAGTGATTGCTGATGTACGGCATGATCAGCACCATCGCGCCGACGACGATTAAGGGCATTTTCAATTTGGCGCGGATCGAATAAATTGCCGAGGCGATCAACCACACGACGAAGATCAACGCGGGACCGAGCAGCACCATCGGGTTTTCGGGACCGTCCAATTGTCCACCCGCTACTCGAAAGAGCTGCAAGATCAATCGACCAAAATTTTCGATGTAAGTCGAGAGCGTTGGATTGGTCTGCCAGATGTACGATCGAGCCTGCGCTTCGGCTACGCCATATAAACTCGCCTGCAAGTTGTGAACGATGACGACACTATAAACGATCAACGCGATCAGCAAAGCGAGATACGGCCAGCGCGTGCGCATGAAGCGGCGACCCTGCGGTTCGATCAAGAACCAGATCAAAATTCCAGGCAGCATAATCATGAAGACTGGATGCGCTTGCAAAGAGAGGCCAGCGAGTAGACCCGAGGCCAACAACCAGCGCGGCTGAGATCGTTTGATCGCCAAGACTAAAGTGAGCAGCAGCGCGGTGGTGAAAAAACCAAGCATCGAGTTAGACCACGCGACGTGACTGTTGATCAAAATATGATGCGGACTGGTCAGCAGCAAGAGCGCGGCGACGAAGCTGCCCAATTTGTTAAGACCCACAGTGCGCGCGAGGAGATAGGTGAGACCAACCGTCAGCGCGCCCATGATCATGACCAGTGCGCGGGGTACGATCGGATTCAAGCCGAAGATCGCATAACCGAGTGCGACCAGATACGAATACAACGGGCCGATGTAATTGTCCCAACCGGTTGAGATCAGCTGTCCACCGGGATAGACCTTTAATGCGATTAACGCTTCAAGTGTTTCATCTTCGAAATAAGGGACTTGCATCAAGTACGGCAAGCGGGCGAGGAGACCGATCACGATGAGGCTGAGGACGATCCATCGATCGGACGATGTGACGCGCTGGATTATTGATGAGAGTTTCGTCACATTGATTCTATTTGGAAATAACCACGGATGTCACGGATTCATATTTTTATCCGTGACATCCGTGGTTCATCTTGATCACGCATGCTGTTCGCTTCTGCGGACGAAGTATTTGCTGATCTCGGCGACGACGGCCGGGAGCAGAATCAGCGGGATGATGACTTCCCACTGCTGAAGCGTGAGCGGCACGGTATTGAATGGTTTATTCAGGAAGGGCACATAGATGACCGCCAAGGTCAACACGACCGATAAGGCGATCGCGCGCGGCATCCATTTGTTCGTAAAGAAACCCAGCTTAAACAGCGGGTAGCGCTCCGATCGGCTGGTGAAAGCGATCGGGAGTTCAGCTAAAGCCAAGGTGGCGAACGCCATCGTCTCAGCTAAATCCTTGCCATGCTCATTTAATCCAACCAAGAAAGCAATCAACACGACCGCAGTTAGCACCACCGTCATGATCGCAATGCGGATGACCATGATCCGATTGATGATCGGTTCGCGCGGCGGACGGGGCGGCTGTTCCATGATATCGGGATCGCCCTGCTCCATGCCGAGCGCAAGCGCAGGCGCGCCATCGGTCAACAGATTGAGCCACAACAATTGGATGGCGGTCAACGGCGGCGGATAACCGGCCAGCGCGGCGATCAAAATGATCACGACTTCGGCGACATTGCAACTGAGCAGATAGAACACAAATTTGCGGATGTTGCTGTAAATGATGCGGCCCTGCTCGACCGCGCCGACGATCGACACGTAGTTATCGTCGGTCAGCACCATGTCCGCCGTTTCTTTAGTGACATCGGTGCCGGTGATGCCCATCGCCACGCCGATGTCGGCGCGCTTCAACGCGGGTGCATCGTTGACGCCATCGCCCGTCATGGCGACGACGTGATTGCGCGCGCGGAACGCTTCGACGATGCGGACTTTGTGCTGCGGACTGACGCGCGCGAAAACATCCGTATCCAGCACAGCCGCTTTGAGTTGATCGTCGTTCATCGCTTCGATCTCGATGCCGGTATGCAGCTGACCCGCCGGCCACAGAATACCGATCTCGCTGGCAATCGCGCGGGCTGTCTCAGGATGATCGCCGGTGATCATCACGGTGCGAATTCCGGCGCGGCGCGCTTTCTCCACGGCCGGTTTCACTTCGGGCCGGGCCGGATCGATCAAGCCGATCAAGCCGATGAAGATCAAATCTTTTTCGATCTCCTCAACCCCGATCGAGCTGGGCAGCCGATCGAGTTTGCGATAAGCCACGCCCAAGACTCGCAGCGCCTGTGATCCCATGCGCGAACTCGCCTCAAGGATTTCCTGGCGGTCATGATCTTCGATCGGCAGAGAACCTTTGCGATGCAGCAAATGAGTCGATCGTTCCAGCAGCAGATTCGGCGCACCTTTGACACAGACCGCGTAGCCACTTTCGTTCGGGAAGAACGGACTGCCGTCATCTTCCGTGACGTGGCGCAGTTCGTGAATGGTGCTCATGCGTTTGCGATCCGAATCGAAGGGCACTTCGGCCACGCGCGGATAATTCGGTTCCAGCTCACGTCGCCAGAGAGCGGCCTTCGCCGCCGCGACGATCAATGCGCCTTCCGTCGGATCGCCGACCATGCGATAGGTTTGCTTGCCTTCTGCTTCGCCCGTCGGTTCCAGTTCGGCATCGTTGGCTAAAACCGCCGCCCACAACAAGCCGGCGACTTCCACATCATTGCGCGCATCGAAGTCGCGTCGATCGGGCCGCAGGAAAGAGCCGATCGGTTGATAGCCGCGCCCTTCGATCGAGACTTCGGTGTGGTGCACCCACAACTGCACAGCGGTCATTTCGTTTTGCGTCAGCGTGCCGGTCTTATCGGAACAGATTGTTGTGGCCGAGCCGAGCGTTTCAACCGCAGAGAGTTTTCGGATCAAGGCATGGCGGCGGATCATTTCGCGCATGCCGAGCGCCAGACTGATCGTGACAACCGCCGGCAGACCTTCCGGCACGGCGGCGATCGCCAGACTCACGGCGATCAAAAATGCTTCGGCGAGTTTAGCTTTGAAGGCTTGGAAGTACGCGCCCAAACCGCCGTCAGGCGCAAAGAGCACAGAGAAGTTAGTATCGCGGATAACATACACGACGAAGACGATCAAACACAAGAACAGCGCTGCGGTGCCGAGGGTTTTGCCCAGCTGATCGAGTTTGCGCTGCAGCGGCGTTGGCTCTTCTTCAAACGATTGCAGCATCTGCGCGATCAGGCCGATCTGTGTATCCATGCCCGTGCCGGTGACGATACCCTTGCCGCGGCCATAAGTGACCAGCGAACTCATGTAAGCTGCGTTGCGCCGATCGGCTAACGGCACGTTCTGAGCAAGTGTATCCACAGCCCGCTTCTCGACGGTGTTCGATTCGCCGGTCAGCGCCGACTCATCGATCTTGAGATTGACGCTATCCACCAACCGTAGATCGGCCGGAATGTAGTTGCCGGCTTCGATCAGGACCACATCACCCGGCACCAATTCGCGGCTGGAAATTTTTTGGCGACGTCCATCCCGGATCACTTCGGCTTCCGGCGCGGCCATTTTCGTGAGTGCCGCCCGCGCGGCTTCGGCCCGGCTTTCCTGCACTACCC
>JBGQGR010000413.1:0-3665 GCA_041497495.1 Anaerolineae bacterium
GCCGCGCCCAAGAAGAAAGCAGCCAAGAAATCCAAGAAATCCAAGAAATAACGCCAGACTTGACCATTAAAGACAAGGCCGCACGCAGCGCGTGGGGCCTTTGTTGTTGATTTGCATTTCGACTTCGAGTGTGTACAATACAGGCATTCAGCCAGTGACGATTTGAGGAGGATGAGCGATGTACAAGTGGCAGTGCCCTAATTGCGGCTGGGACGGACAGATGACCGACGAGGCGCAAGCGATGGCGGTCGCCGAAGCGGATAATATTCAAGCGACGCACCATATCGAGCATTGCCCGCGCTGCCAATGGGTGGTCCGCCTGCCCGTCGATCTGCTGCGCACGGCTTCGACGGCGGCTAAACCGGCTGCCCAGAAATCCACTGCTCAGAAACCGGCCGCGAAGCCGAAATCCGTCAAGCAAGTTGCGGCCAAGAAACTGGTTAAGAAGCCCGCAGCTAAGACAGCGGCTGCGAAAAAGAAACCAGCCGCGAAGAAGCCGGCAGCTAAACGCAAGAAGTAACTTCGAAGTGGCAACAGAATGAAAGAGCCTCACACTCGATCTAAGTGTGAGGCTCTTTTTGTGAAGCGCAGCGATCGTTCAACGCGCCAGAGCCGCATCCAAGCGTTCGCTGACCGGACCAAGACGATCAGCGTCCGATAATTTTTACTACGGTCGCTTCATCTCAAATACTTGATGGATCGTCGCGTACTCATCGCCGCCTAAGCGCGCCAGCGGCTTCAATAAGGTCGCATCGATCAAGCCGTTGGATCGGCGCAATCCCTCTCGGATGTGAAATCGAACCACGCGGCCTAGAATCAATGTGTAATGCGTATCATCGACCGGAATGATCTGCGTCATTTTCACTTCCATCGCAATTGGCGACTCGGCGACGCGCGGTGGCTTCACATCGATCGAGGGTACGGCTGTCACTCCGGCTCGCTCGAATTCATTGACGTGATATTCCCATTCGCCTGCCGTTTCATTCATCGCGGTTGCAAGTTCTTCATTGACAATGTTCACCACAAACTCACCAGTATCTTGAATGTTGCGAAAGGTATCTTTGGGATCGCCTTTGCGCTGTCCAACCGAAATCAAGATCGTCGCGAGATTTAACGTGCCATCCAGTCCGATCGTCGATACCCAACCGATCGGGCGGGGGACAACTGAACTGATCAGTAATCGATAAACATCGCGTGGCTGAAGATCGCCCGGCACGATGGAAATCATATTTGGTACAGCGGTTTTTGTTTGTTCCATTATGAGATTCCCTTATTTTGTAAGCGAAGCCACGTCCCGCTGTAGGACCGTAATCGGCTGTAGAGCTTTCTCAATCTCGGCGCGATCTGCTTCGAGCCACGGTGGCAACTTCAAACTTCGTCCGAGATCAGCCGCCTCCTCATCGATGGTGAAGCCAGGGCCAAAAGTGGCAAGTTCAACGATGTGTCCATCCGGATCGTTTGTGTAGATCGATTTGAAGTAGATGCGATCCATGACCGGCGAAACCCGCAGCCCTGCTTTGATCAATTTCTCCCGCCATTCAAGTTGGATGATTTCATCCGCCACCGCCAACGCAAAATGGTGCGTTTGCCCAACACCCATCCGCGCGCGACGCTCCTTGGTCGGCGTGCGTTCGAAGTAAGTGATGATGGTGCCGGGCCGGCCTTCGCTCGCGCCCCAGTACCAATGCGCCGAAGTGGGATCGTCGAAGTTGCTGGTCACCTTCACCCGCCGCATGCCGAGCAGATCACCAAAGAAAGATTGAGTGGCTTGAATGTCGGTGCCAATTGCGGTGATATGATGCATACCGCGCTTTAAGGCCATATCGTCAGTAATGTCCGGTACCGGCACAGGCCACGTCTTGGCCTTGATGCGTTCCTCATCGCGATTGCGCACGACCATTTCTGGCGGCGGTTCGCGATACTCAGTGCCGATCTGATCGGGCGCCTCATCGATCGCCCAGCCGGGGCCGATCGTTGCGATCTCTAGGATCACACCGTCGGGATCGCGGAAGTAGATCGATGTGAAGTAATGCCGATCGAGCGGCCCTTCAACCTCGAGGCCCAGATCGGTCAAGCGGCGTTTCCATTTCAACAGTCCGTCGTAATCGGCCACTTGCAGCGCGAAGTGATGGGTGCCACCAATCCCGGGATAGCCTTTCGGCGCCTGCGCCCATTCGAAGAAGGTGATAGCCGTGCCGGGTCGGCCGAGCTCATCGCCGAAATATAAATGATAACTGCCCGGATCATCAAAGTTGACTGTTTGCTTGATCAACCGCTGGCCCAACACCTGTGTGTAAAAATCGATCGTGCGCTGGGCATTGCTGCATACCAGCGTGATGTGATGCAAGCCGAGGATCGTCATGCGGTTTCCTCCGTTGAAAGATCGCTCTCTTCAATTACTTGACCACGCGATTTTTGTTTCAGCGCGATCTCAAATGACAATCGGAGCAGGTTGATCGCGTGTTGGACGTCTTCTTCTTTGCGCAGGTAAAAACTGATCCAGCCGCTCTCCGGCAAAATGTGATGCGGCTGTGCTCGACCCGCGGCGACAATTTCATTTCGAGTTTTCTTTGGGAACGGAATATCGACCAGCGAATCGCCGTGAATGTGACCCAGTTCGCGTTGACCGATCCGAAACTCCGTGCCGCCAAAGCGATGCGGCTCTGCGGTTACATCCGGCCAACTCAAAACCGCTTGTTTGATTTGTTCACCTGCACCATGCACGGACATCATCGCCCCGTTTCATTAAGTGTAACACGTTTGAAATGACGAAGGACGAAAGTCAGTGCTTCGACTTTCGTCCTTTACTCGTCACTATCGAAATAGAATTTTTATGCAGCCGCTGCTTGTAGAACCGGTTCGGTCTGCTTCATGATTTCCAGTTCGAGGCTGAGGTGAATCTCATCGCCAACCAGCCAGCCGCCAGTCTCCAGTGCGACGTTCCAGTTCAAGCCCCAGTTCTTGCGCTTGATGATACTCTTCGCGGTGAAACCGGCACTGGTTGTGCCATACGGACTCTTGGCAAGGCCGTTGAATTCCAAATCGAGCGAAACTTCTTTGGTCACCTCGCGAATCGTCAGATCGCCAATCAGCACCGCGTGAGTTTCATCCTTCACATCGACGCGCTTGCTCTTGAAAGTAATGTACGGATATTTTTCGGCCTCAAAGAAATCCGCCGATTTCAAATGCCCGTCGCGCTTTTCCTCTTTCGTGTTGATGCTAGCCACGTCGATCTTCACATCGACGGTCGTGTTCGCGGGTTGGTGTTCATCGAACTCGATCGTGCCGCTGAACTTCCGGAACTGGCCGCGCACGTTCGAGATCATCATATGCCGCACTGCAAAATTAATTTCTGAATGGGCTGAATCAATTGTCCAAGACATCTCAACATCTCCTATAAAAGTTTTCGCTTAACTGTCTAAATGATAACAGTCAAGCGTTACAGGAGCGTGAGCATTTGCGTGAACACTTATTTGGCTGTTGGGGTCGATAAGATCACGCCATTGGCCGATGGATCGCGCACGAGCAGACCTTCATTTTGTTCTTCGATATCGAGGCCGG
The DNA here is from genome assembly GCA_041497495.1 of Anaerolineae bacterium. Classification (GTDB taxonomy): domain Bacteria; phylum Chloroflexota; class Anaerolineae; order Fen-1058; family Fen-1058; genus JBGQGR01. Next base: position 3,562 of record JBGQGR010000413.1, read on the forward strand.
CCGTCCGGACTCGATCGGCGATCTTGCCTAATTCGGTGGTGTCGGGCAAGCGAACGATGAAGTGCCGCAAGCCGATCGAGCCGGGTGGCTGCGGCGGCGCACCA
>JBGQGR010000414.1:0-3664 GCA_041497495.1 Anaerolineae bacterium
CACGAATCGCACAAATAACACGAATTCAAATTTCTAATTGTGAGATTCATGTTATTCGTGTACTTATTTCTCAAATCGATAACCGACTCCGCGCACGGTAACAATTCGCTGCGGATTGGCGGGATCATCCTCGATCTTCTCACGCAACCAGCGCACATGCACATCCACCGTGCGCGTGTCGCCGGGATAATCGTAGCCCCACACTTCTTGCAGCAATCGATCGCGGCTCAGCGCTGTACCGGAATTTTGGATCAAGGCCGCGAGCAAATCAAACTCTTTGTGACTGAGCCGCAGTTCTTCCGCGCCGCGATACGCCCGGTGGCCGATCAGATCGAGCGAGAGATCGCCGGACTCGACGCGCGTCGCGGTTTCCGGCGTCGCGCGGCGCAAGACTGCTCTCACCCGCGCCAGGAATTCGCCCAGACTGAATGGCTTGACCACGTAATCATCCGCGCCAGTTTCCAAACCCATGATGCGATCGACTTCGCCGCTGCGGGCCGTCAACAAAATAATCGGTGTGCGCTGCTCTTTGCGCAGAATCCGCACGATCGATAAACCATCCAGCGTCGGCAGCATCACATCCAGCACAATCAGATCGAATGGATTGTCGCGCGCTAATTCCAGACCATCGCCGCCGTCGCCGGACACGGTGACTTCGTAGCCTTCGCGCGTCAAGTTATAGCTCAGCGTTTCGCGCAGAGTTTGATCGTCTTCGACAATGAGGAGTTTCTGTTGAGGTTCAGTCACGTGGCGGTTGGCAGATAGTGAATGTCATTCTGAGCGACATTTGCACCGCAGTGCGGAGCAGTGCAGGTGAGCCAAGAATCTCTATCTCTGTTAAGAATGAGAGCCTGCTGTAGTACAGATTCTTCAACGCTTCGCGCTTCAGAATGGCACTGTATAAACTCAGTGGTATCAGTATAACTCACTCTCTACCCGGCTGGCAAGCCAAATAGTGTTAAAGAACTTTAACTTCAGCTTGACGCGAACTTGAACGAGTGAGGTTACACTGTGAATGTAAAAATGGACGAAGAACATTACAGAAAGGAGAACAATATGGCTAATGAAATTGAAGGTAAGATGCGCAATCTGCGCGCGCAGCTGACGCAGTTGGTGCGCAGCGGTGAAGATGAAGACGGCACGCTGCTGCGCCGCTTACTGGCCGAGTTGGAACGACTCGAAAATCAGCGCGCACTGTTGCGCAATCGAACCACCGAACGATTACTGCCCCCGGCGGTTTTTGCTGGGGCTTAACGGAGGTCCGCATGTTTGCGTTGCCATCCGAAGTTTTTGTGTTGGCTGATCGCTGGTCGATCTTGAACAACAATCGCACCGCCCGTCAAGAGCCAGATTTGGCGAATTACTACGCCCTGCTGGCGGCGCTCGATGCCGGCTGGGAAGTCGAAGCACCGGTGTACCTGCGCGCCGATTGGAGTTTGGCGCGTAACGATTCAATGGTCTTCCACTTCGTGCTCGTCTGGCGTTCACGGCGGATGACGACGCTGCTCAGTGTGCCGGATTGCGATCTGGTGCAGCGCTTGATCAGCGATAACAACTGGAAGATTAATCCGCCTCAGTAGTCATCTTTCAAACTTTTATTACAGTCTCCTCCTACAGAAAGCCCCCGCCTCGATTTGCGATCGATGCGGGGCGAATGTTTTTGTACGACTGAAGCTGCTAAAAGTTTATAGTTTCGTGCTGAATTCCAGCGCGGCCTGCGCTTCTTGATCCAAAGCCTCAGCCGCTTTTTTGTATAAAGCCTCGGCTTCTTGCGGTGATTCGCCGACAGCCGTCATGCCCACCTGCCCCGCTTCAGCCAACGCCGTCATCATGTGGAAGATCACGCCGGTCTGCCGCGACTGATCGAAGTGCAGCTTGTGGCGCATGGAAATATCGAACAGATCGTCCGGTGTAAAGGCCTTATACAACGGCGAAGCCAGATGATCCGTCGCAATGAAATATTTGTGCCGCCCGCTCGGCGCGGTGAAGATGCCCGAATTCGGATCGTACGTGCCATCGGTTAGAAATTGAAGCGTGAGGAACGGATGCGTCGTGCCGCCCTTGCGCAGATTGATTTCGATCGCATACGCTTCCCACGCGCCGCTGCTCGATCGAACGGTGACGAAGTCCAGCGCGAAACGGCCAATGACGCCTTCCTTTGCCAGGCGCTCGCCCACCTTGGCCGCCTCTCGCGTAATCAATGTGGCATACTCGGTGTTGGCGGGAAAGATGCAGCCCAAGTAACTTTGACCGCTCGGCCCGCCCAACAATTGATCGTGCGTCGATAGAATTTCCAACTTGCCCAGCGGATTCACGCGCAGTTGAACACTGGGGCTCTTGATGTCTGTGCCCATGATCCGTTCTTCCACGACGCCGCCGCGTTCATTGAACTTTTGCATGTAGTGTTCATACGTAACGCCTTCCAATTCGAAACTCATCTGCTTCAAGCACGCCTCGATCGCCGCTTTCTCCTTTGGGCTGCCCGGCTCCGGCAAATTATCCAACTTGACCAGCGCATTGCCTTCGCCCGACACGCCTTCATTCAACTTCGTCAACACTTGTGAGATCGACGGTTTCTGCTTGCGCATCTCGATAATCGCCTTGACGAGATCATTGACCGAATTCAAATCTTCATACCCCGACGGATGCGGCACGCCTTCTTCTTCAAAGATTCGGCGGCAGCCGCTCTTCGTGCCGAGCGGAAAATATTTCGGATCGGCGCCGTACATTGGAATGCCGAGCCGCAGCGCCAGATCGCGTTCGTGCAGTGTCGTGTTATACGGGACGAGGTGGGCCCGATCAGGATCAGGAATCAGCGCTTTGATCTGCTCGATCAATCTCGGCCGCTCCAAGAGTTTAACGCTCAGCGGGCGCTGCGATCCATCCAACGGCGCGACGAGGAACAAGCGCTTGCGGGCGTGGCTGGAGATCACACCGGGCAGCAGTTCGAGGTAATAGTCGATCACGCTGGGATGAATTGCCTGTGAAGTGACATAGATCAATCGGGCGCGCGGCTGGCGCAACAGCAGCAGCAAGAACAGGAAGCGCTCCTCGTAAGCTTGCAGCACGGCGCCCTTCAGATCTGAATCGATCGACATCGACGGCACGACGACGATCGTTTGTTCATCGTCGGTCAGCGTCTGGATCGATTTCCACAGCGCCGGCAGTTTGTGCTGAAGCCGATCGAATTGAGCTTGCGCCTCGTCGGGCGTGAGGCCGAGTTCGTGCAGGGGTAAATCGTGGTCCATTGTTTCTCCCTTGTTGCTAGGCTGCGCGTGATGATACAGGCACACGTCGATCTTGGCAAGATCAAAATTAAAACTTCCGAAGCCTCGCCGGTTTTGGAAATTGAATGAAGTGGAACAGTCTGCAACTGATCAACCCATTAAACAAATAACCGGGGATGCTGATCGCGATCGCAATCACGCCGATCAAGATCGCGATCAGCCGCGGCTTGAGCACAAATTGTGCCAGTCCGTCGAAGATGATCCGAAACATTCCAAATTGATCGTCACCGAGCCGGGCAGCGGTTACCGGCTGGAACCCAAATGATGCCTAACACCGTCGAAGTCTGATTGACTTCGACGGTTTTTTTATAGCCAATCGGCCTATTGTCATGAGCGCTTCCCTTCGCTACAATCAAAGCAATTAACTGCTTAGCGAG
>JBGQGR010000415.1:0-3664 GCA_041497495.1 Anaerolineae bacterium
ACAACTCAACACACCACAGCCCACTTCTGCTATGTCGATCAAAGACGTGCTCGCCCATTTGATGGCCTGGCAGCAGCGATCGATCGCGCGCCTGGAAGCCGCTGTCCAAAATAAAGAGCCCGAGTTTCCTAAATGGCCGTCCGAGTTAGTCCCGGATTCGGAAGAAGGCGACCCGGATAAAATCAACGCGTGGATTTATCAAACCTACCATGAGCAGTCGTGGCCGGATGTGCATCGAAAATGGCGAGACGGATTTCTTCGATTCATGGAGTTAGGCAAGGCCATTCCTGAAAAAGACTGGAGCGATTCAGGCAAGTATCTATGGTTGGAAGAATACCCTATCTCTGCTGTCCTACTATGGTCTTATGAGCATCATCATATAGACCATCTTGAACCGTTACTGGCTTGGATCGGCCGGTCTGGGAAGATGAAATTCACCAAATAGATCCCTTCTGCCCTGATTGCGTTCGTGCAATTGGAAGAAATTGGAGAAACGATGAAAGCGATTGAGACTAAATATAAATGGCATCGATTTCGATCGCGCTTCGAAGCACGCTGGGCAGTGTTCTTCGATCACCTTGGGATCAAATGGGAATACGAGATTGAAGGTTTTGACTTGGGTAATGGAGTAAGATATCTGCCCGACTTCTGGCTGCCTGATATGAAGTATTGGATTGAGATCAAGCCAGAGTATCCTACAGCAGACGAGAAGATCAAGGCCGAAAAACTCTGCCTTCAAACACATAATCCCGTGTATATCTTCTATGGCCAGTTTGATCCGGATCCAATGAATGTAAACGCCATTGGTTTTATTTTTCGTGAAGGCGGGAAGCAGTATCTCGTATTAGGAGATGGCAACAAGCCGGAGTTGGAGTTTAAGCCAGATCACGTAGATGCCACCGATCATTACGGATGGACGGCAACAGAGCAGGGTTATGAAATCAAGAATAAGTATTACTATTATGGCGGCTGGGGCGAAGAGACATTATATGAAGCTCATGATGCCGCACGCCAAGCACGCTTTGAATTTGGTGAGACGGGTTAAAGAGCGCACACAGCTGATATTAAGCACTAACATTAACAACGCGGCGGCTTGATCGATCAAGCCGCCGCGTTTCATTTTCACTCGTCATTCATCAATACTGTGGCACATTCGGATCGATCCGCGCGGACTGTTCGTCAATTCCAATAAAGTTTGCAAATGCGGTACAATGGTCTTGAGTGTTCGAAGTCAACTACCGATAACAGGAGCGTCCATGGAAACTGTGATTATCTCCCCCAAGTTTCAAGTCATCATTCCACCAGCCATGCGCAAATCGCTCGGCATCAAACCCGGCCAGAAAGTGCAGGTCATTCTCTACAACCATCGCATCGAATTAGTGCCGGTGAGGCCCGCCAAAAAGATGCGCGGTTTTCTTAAAGGTATCGACACCTCGATCCCGCGAGAAAATGACCGCCTATGAACGTGGTGGATTCTTCCGGCTGGTTGGAATACTTCGCGGATGCGCCAAATGCTGATTTCTTCGCGCCGGCCATCGAGAGTGTGCCAGAGTTGCTTGTCCCTTCGATTAGCATCTACGAGGTTTTCAAGCGCATCAATCAGCAAAAGGGAGAAGATGATGCTCTGCGCGCGGTGGCTGTGATGATGCAGGGTTCGCTGGTAGACTTAGACGCGACTTTAGCGTTAAGCGCCGCAAGGGTTGCAGAGGCTTTGAAATTGCCAATGGCCGACAGCATCATGCTGGCAACAGCCCAATCATTCGGCGCCACATTGTGGACTCAAGATGCAGACTTCAATAACATTGCAGATGTTCGTTATATCGAAAAGAAGCTATGAAACAACAGGGCGACTCAATCGAGTCGCCCTGTTTCATTTTCAATCTCCACTCATCAATACTGTGGCACATTCGGATCGATCCGCGCGGACCATTCGGCGATGCCGCCGATAAGATTCTTCACCTGCTTGAAGCCCATCTGCGTTAAGACCGTCGTCGCGTACGCGCTGCGCGATCCGGTGTGGCACTGCATCACATACTCTTGAGCTTTATCCAGTTCACCCGCCCACTCCATCAGATCGGGCAGCGGCTTCAACACTGCGCCTTCGATCCGAGCGAAGTTGTATTCAAACGGCTCGCGCACGTCGATGATGATCGGCGCTGTGCCGGATTTCATTCGGTTGGATAATTCTTCGACCGTGATTTCGTTCAATCGATGATCCCCCGCTTACTTAAACGTGGTGAGTGGTGTGCTTACACGTTACTCATTACTCGTCATGCTTTTCCGCTTCCAGCGATATTCCAACTCTTCGCGCGCTTCGGCAAAGGCCGCCTCGGCATATGGCCAGGCCAGCCACACCGACGCGATGCCGAACAACACACCGGTCAAGATACGCATGATCGAATTGAATGAACCGATCCCATCGCCCGCGTAGAAGGCGGCCGGAAAAGCATTGTTCGTCAATTGCGCCAGCCACACATTCGCATCACGAAAGCCGTGGCCGAAATTTGCGCCCGCTTGTAGATCGCTAAGGAAGTGCGTGCCGCCATCGATCGCCATGGGCAGCAGCATCAAGATGTAACCCCAGATCGGCAGCGGCTGAACGCGCCGCCGGATGGCCCCAAAAACGATCGAGGCGATCCAGAAGGCCGTATACATCGCCACCATCCGATCGGAATAAGCGACCTTAAAACCAAAATCGGCGTTGCCGACAAATTGGCGCAGCACATTCGGATCGGTCTCCGGGAAGACCATTTGGACTTGCTGCAGCGAATACATCGGCTGCGGGCCGAAGAGGAAATACGATCGCTCCGGTAGTTGATGGCAGAAGAATTGATAGAACCAATAAATGCCGTTGGCCACGCCGGGAGCACCGGCCTTCATCAAGATGGGCGCCAGCCACGGCGCGATCACAAATGCGCCCCACAAGATATTGAACGCCAACAACCAATGCGCCGATAGCCAGAACAAGAATCGATCTGATCGTTTGGCAGGTTGAAAGGCAATCGCTGGGTTCGACATGATCTGCTCCCGATAAATTCAACAAACTGATCGGTTCTGCCGGCCGATCGACCCAATGATTGTACCCCGAAGCGAGATCGGCGTAAAGCAACCTTCGATCAGAACCGGATCTAGATAAGGGCGGCAGCTGCGCGATAACGCACAGCTGCCGCCAGAGAAAAGAGGTGGGTTGTTGAATTATCCGGCGCGATAGAACTTCGGGACAAAATCGACAAGAGAAGACCAGCCCTCCAACGCAACGGCCTGGCGCTGGGCCTCATCCAGCACAACCGTATTCTCGTGCCCCTGAGTACGCAGGGTTAGCGTCAAATTATCTGAACCATCTTCCACCTGTTCAACGATGCAGTATCGATCCACACCCTGTGGATGCTGGGCGAAGAACGAGAAGCAATGCTCACAGGCATTCAAACTTGCGCCGCAAATGTTTCGATCAATCGTGACTTTCAAAAGTTGGCCTCCATATGCATTCCAGGTTTTTAAGCTGAGAACGCTCATTTTGCGTAGCCAGCTAAAATGTTCAAGCGCCCGCGACGCAGACGATCGACGTCATGCGTCAAAAGTGATCGAACCATGCCAATTTCGGTTCAACAAATCGAACCGGTGGATCGTTCTGTCCATACGTGTGCACGCAAAGGTTGTCAGTGAA
>JBGQGR010000416.1:0-3661 GCA_041497495.1 Anaerolineae bacterium
AGATCGATATCTTCAGACGTGGTCGACCAAGGTCGCGCGTAAATCAATCGGTCCAGCGCCGCGCCCTTGACCAGCATCACATCGACATGGTAGCGATCGAAGAGCGACAGAATGTCCGGCAGCAATTCCGCCATGCGATCTTTGACGAAGACATTGCGAGTCAAGTGCTGCTTGAATTTGTCGACCACGTCGCGCGGCATCGAAAGTTTCGCCGGAGAGATTTGCTTGAGGTTGTCATACACCAGCGGCTCGACAGCGTGATTGACGGCCGTTGAAAAGAGCGCGGGCCAGTGAATGTGGCTGCGCTGATAGAGCGCGAGGATGGCCTGCTGATATTCCGGTAGAAAATTTTGCCGCGTGGCCGCCAACAAAATTTTGTCTTCAGGTCGCATAACCCGCTCATTATAGCAGGACAGCGCGATTCAGATGAACGGTGTAAAATCAGCCAGCCATGAGTGACAAGTCCGTTTGGTCTTCACAACCCTCCGCACCTCAGCGACCCGTTCGACTCGACGATACTCAGCCGCGCGTACAGCGGATCATTCCCACTGCACGGCGGCAAAAGCCGATCGGGATATATCTCATCACCGGCTGCCTGGGCTTGATCGTGCTGCTGTGCGCCTGCATGAGTTTTGTGCTGGCCTCGATCGGACCGGGCACGCTGCTCGCACTGCGCGATCGCTGGCTGGGGCGCGATCTCGGCACGAACCTCACGACGATCAGCCAAGCGGCCCAGGTCATCGCCGGAACGAGTGAGGTGTGGCCGGTGCCGAACAATGGCCGCGTCGTGATCTTGTTGATGGGTGTCGATACGCGCGGGCAAAGCGTCGGCGATCCGACACGCTCGGATGTGATCATGCTGGTTACGATCGATCCGGCGACCAACTCGGCGGCGATGTTATCCGTGCCGCGCGATCTGTATGTGCCGCTGCCCAACCTCAATCGACAGGATCGCATCAACACCGCTTATTTTTGGGGCGAACTCAATCATTATCCAGGCGGCGGGCCGGCTTATGCTGAAGCGACCATCGGTTGGAATCTGGGCATGCCGATCAACAAATATGGCGTGATCGATTTCAACGGTTTCAAAACGGTGGTGGATGCGATCGGCGGTATCGATGTGGAAGTGCCGGAAGAAATTGTCGATTATGCTTATCCAACAGAAGATTACGGCATTGAGCAGTTGGTGATTCCGGCGGGAAACATTCACATGGACGGGACGTTGGCGTTGAAGTACGTGCGCACGCGCCATCAAGACAGCGACTTCGGTCGATTGGAGCGGCAGCAGCAAGTGATCTTGGCGATCCGCGACAAAGCGCTGAGCCTCGGATCAATCGGCAAAGTGCCGGAGGTGCTGAACGCGCTGGGCGATTCACTGCAAACCGATTTGACGCTGCCGGAGATTTTGACGCTGGCGAAGAAGTGGGCGGCTATTCCGAAGGAGAACATTCACACATACCGCGTCGATCAAACGCTGACGACTTCGTATACGACAGCCGACGGCGCGAATGTGTTGATACCGAATCGCGAGGCCATCGCCGTGATTGTCGCGCAGTTCTTGGGGCAAGCCACGACGACGGCCGCGCAGCCATAAAGAAAGATTTTCACGCGGAAAAAATGAGACGCGGATGAAAATTGTAATCATCCGTGTTTTTCTGTCGGCGAGAATTTTTTACCGAAAGCCATTCACGTGAACGCGCACAGAGATTTCTCGCTCGCCGCGCTCACTCGAAATGACAGATCGATATCGGTACTTCACGTATCGCGTATCACTCTTCACTTCGCCTCATTCACCACTTCATCCGGTATGGCGACGGCCATGACATTCGCGCCGCCATCGACGAAGATCGTATCACCTGTAACGGCTGAAGCGAGATCGCTGCACAACCAAACGGCGGTGTTGCCCACATCTTCAATCTCGATCGATCGGCGCAGCGGCGTGGCATCTTTGAACTTGCTGTGCATCGCACGGAAACCGGCGATACCGCTGGCCGCGAGTGTGCGGATCGGCCCGGCGCTGATCGCGTTAACACGGATGCCCTGCGGACCGAGATCGTACGCGAGATAACGCACGCACGCTTCGAGCGCGGCCTTGGCGACGCCCATCACATTATAGTGCGGCATCACTTTTTCTGAGCCATAGTAAGTCATCGTGAGCACATTCGATCCGGCGTGCATCAACGGCAGCGCGGCGCGTGTGAGCGACACAAGCGAGTACGCGCTGATCTCCAGCGCCAGCTTGAAGCCATCGCGTGAAGTATTCACAAAGCTATTGGCTAGATCATCGCGATTAGCAAAGGCCAATGAGTGGACCAGAATATCGAGTGTGCCATATTGTTTCTGCCACTTATCGAACACGGTAGCAACTTCATCGTCTTTTTGCACGTCGGCCGGCTCGGTAAACGTTGCGCCGATCGAGTGTGCCAGCGGCTTGACACGTCGATCGAGCAATTCGGCGATCGATGAGAAGCCGACCGTCGCGCCTTGAGCATGCAGGGCTTTGGCAATCCCCCACGCGATCGAGTGATCGTTAGCGACACCGAAGATAAGCGCCTTCTTGCCATCGAGTAGTCCCATGAGTAGTCTCCTTATTGAGTAAAATAACTAAGCCACGGATGTCACAGATTACACTGATTTTTGTTTTTAATCTGTGACATCCGTGTCATCCGTGGTTTCTATTTCGAAACGAACGGATTGTCCTTCAACCAGAACCGCCACGGTTTGCTCAACCACGGTTCGGGCGTTGCGCCTAAACCAATGCGCGGGCCACGCATGATCGATCGGGGTGAGATCGAACGATCGGACTCCAGCCAGAGATCGCTGGTTCGATCGCATAGATCAACACCATTGAAGGTGTGATCGATACGCAGGGCCTGAGTTAATTTGGCCGGGCCGCTGCACAGATCAGTCATGGGCCGTGAGCCGCGCCGCCGCTGCATAGCAGTGATTCCTTCGATCGGTTCGATGGCGCGAACGAGCACCGCCGCCGGAAAATCGATGCGCTCGCTGACGATGTTCAACATCCAATGGATGCCGTAGGTGAAATAGACATACGCCATACCGGGTTGGCGATACATCACCTCGGTGCGGGCCGTGCAACCGGCGCGCGCGTGACAGGCCAAATCTTTTTCACTGATATACGCTTCCGCCTCGACGAGGATACCGGACAGGCGCTGACCGTTCCAGCGACGCACCAATCGACAACCGAGCAACGATCGGGCGAGTTGACGGGTCGGTTGAGTGAAGAATGATCGAGTTAGACGCATATGCTGACGAGCGATGCACGCTGCTTAATGCTTAATCCCCAATTCATCCCTCATCGTTCATCCTTCAGCCTTCAGCCTTTAGATTTCAGCCTTTAGATTGCGAGTTTACCTTACTCAATGCCATTTGGCAACACCTCGCGGCGCGGTTATAATACAGCCCACGACCGAGGAGCGAAGGATGACTGATTTCACTGTAGCGAAGCGCTGGGGTGTAGTGATCTTGATCGGGCTGGCGCTGTGGATCGCAGCCGGGCCGATCACCACGCGAGCCCAAACGGCTAGCCCGACCGAAACGCCGACCTTCGCGATCGCCTCACCTGTCCCGACGGCAATACCCACTCGGCCGGCGACAGCTGCTCCAACTTTAGCGGCCACCGATATTCCCGTACCAACCT
>JBGQGR010000417.1:0-3652 GCA_041497495.1 Anaerolineae bacterium
ACCGGGACTTGAGCAACGCTTCGGCGCGGAGTATCTGCCCTACAAAAAGAATGTGCCCCGCTGGATTCCTCGACGCACACCGTGGTCCAACACAGAGTGAATTTACTCGCCGCTTGATCTAACCCGCGCTTTAGTGGATAATCTTCGTAGCCTACTGATGTCATTTCGACGAGAGAAGCGCGGAGAAATCTCGGCTCTGACAGTTGAAATTAAGAATTGAGACAGAGATTCCTCGCTCTGCTCGGAATGACAGACAAATTATCCATGTCCAATAAACTTTCCACCGACTACACCATCGATGAAATGATGTCCGTCTGCATTTCGCGCCAGATCATCAACGGCGAAGTGATCGGTCAGGGCATCGCCACGCCGCTGGTCATGGCCGGTGTCTTGCTCGCCAAACTCACGCACGCGCCCGACATTTATTTTGCATCGGCGATCGGCGGCGCGGTCGTGCGTGATTGGGCGCCGCTTAGTTTGACGCACGTCGAAAAACCGTGGCTCGATCACGCGCTGGCGCTGGTCACCTTCGGACAGATCGCGTGTGAGCTGCTGCCGACTTTCAAGGTCAAAGAATTCTTCAGGCCCGCGCAGATCGATCGCTGCGGCAACTTCAACAACGTCATGATTGGCGACGATTACGATCGACCGCAGCTGCGCCTGCCGGGCAGCGGCGGCATTCCCGATGTGACCGGTTACAACGACAAGACGATGCTGTATGTGCCGCGCCATTCGCGCGCAGTCTTTGTTGAGAAAATCGATTTCATCAGCGGCCTGGGGTATGCGCCAAATCGATCGGCTGATCTCGGCCCGAAAATCTGCATCACCAATCTCGGCCAATTCGATTTTGCGGACGGCTTGCTGCGCCTAACCTCCTTTCACGCCGGAGGATCGATCGAGCAAATCCAAGCCAAGACCGGCTTCGTATTGAAGATCGATCGAGCTGTACACGAAACCGAGCCGCCGACTGCGGAAGAAGTCAGGCTGCTGCGCGAGCAGATCGATCCATTGAATGTCCGCAAGCTGGAAACGATCAGCGGCGCGCAGCGCAAGGCGTTGATCAGAGAAATATTACGGCAAGAGAAATAATGCGAAGAGCCCTAACGGAACACGCACCGCGCATCACTTGCCCCTGGCAACTTGCAGCCTGAAAGGAGCTACCACATGGATCTCGAAACGCTTCGCACATTGTACGACTATCATTTCTGGGCGCGCGATCGAGTATTGGCCGCCGCTGAATTGATCAACGCCGATCAATTCACGCAATCGAAAGGCGCGAGTTTCGATACGCTGCAAGGCACTTTCGTGCACTTGATGAATTCCGAACGCTTGTGGCTCAATCGGTGGTTGGGCAAAGCCGACGAATCCGCGCTTGATCCCAAAAATTTTTCCATGCTCAACGAAGTCCGCATGTACTGGGACATGATCCAGATGCACATGGAGAAATATTTAAAAGAACTGACGCCCGACATGCTGACGAAAGTGATTCGCTATACCAACTTGAAAGGCGAAACGCTGCAATATCCGCTGTGGCAGATGATGCATCAAGTGGTGCTGCACGGTGTGCATCATCGCAGTGAAGCGGCGACGATGCTGACCGGATTCGGTCACGCGCCTGAGCCGCTCGATATGATCTTTTACTTTCGTAAAAAGAGCGGGCAGTAGCGTTCACGTAAGTTGACCGATAATGCGTTTGAGCATAGAATCTATTTAGAAGACAATCCGCATTCAGTGCAGGAGACTCTAACCATGATGATTGATCGAACGCTGTCCTCTCTGCTTGAAGATGTACGCCTTGAACTAGCGCGAGCATTAGGTGATCGCTTTGACTCAATCGTGTTATTTGGCTCGCGCGCGCGCGGCGATGCGCAGCCAGACTCGGACATTGACGTGCTGATCATCGTGCGCGGCGAGTTCGATTATGGCGATCTGTTGCAGCGCACCTCACCAGGCCTCGCGGCCTTGTCATTAAACAATGATGTGGTCATCTCGCGTGTCTTCGTCTCGCGCGAGCAATATGATCGCTCACACAGCCCATTTATACTCAACGTGCGCCGCGAGGGAGTGGCGGTATGACACCCGAAGTCGCCGCGCTTCTTCACAAAGCACGCGAGAGTCAACCAGCAGCCATATTATTAAACGGCGCGAACTTTCGCGAGTTCGCCGCAGCCCGCGCTTATTATGCCATGTTCTATGCCGCGCAAGCTCTCCTGCTTGAGCGTGGACAAACCTTTAGCAGTCATGCGGCTGTTATCGCTGCGTTCGGCCGCGAATTTGCGAAAGCCAATTTGCTCGATCCGAAATTACACCGCTATCTGCTCGACGCGCAAGACCTGCGCAATCTCGGCGATTACGGCATCGAGCGACCGATGCGCGCGGCGCAAGTTCAAGAAGTCCTCGCTTGGTCCGATGAATTCATTTCGGCTGCCCAACGCTTCTTAAAATCAGAGAAGAGCGGGTAGTAAGAAATTTTGCAAGCATCCTGAGCAAAGATGTGTATTCTAATAATTCACATCGCAGTCGAAGGAGTGAGTAATTGCCTTATCGCGTCCTTCGACTCCGCATCGATCTCTACGAGTTCGATGCTTCGCTCAGGATGCTTTACAGAGTTTTTACTGGGAGATTTATGGTGACGGATGAAGTAAAGAAAAAATCATTGCGCGCGCGCTGGCGCGAAAGATGGCAGAGCATCAAGCATGCGGCGGGGAATATTCCCGCCGCATTTCAGCTGGCTTGGGACGCCCATTCACGCGCGACCATCGGCATGGCCGCCTGGACGATCATCGGCGCGTTGATCCCGGCCGCGCAAGCCTGGGTCGGCAAACTGATCATCGACTCGGTCGTCGGATCGATCAACGGCAATATCGATGCGGCCGCCGGACTGACCGCCACCCTGCCCTATCTGGCGATCGAGTTCGTTTTAATTCTGCTGCAATCGGGCCTCGCCCAAGCGCGATCGCTGACCGAGCACATTCTGCACGCCCGCTTAAACTTCACGCTCAACACGCGCTTGATCCGCAAAGCCCTGTCGCTCGATCTATCGCATTTCGAAAATGCCGAGTTCTACGACAAACTGCAGAACGCCCGCCGCGAAGCGGATTATCGCGCCTTGCAGATCATGAATGACGGCTTCTACTTCATCCAGAACACGATCACGCTGCTCTCATTCGCAGCTTTGCTGCTGCGTTTCAGTCCGCTGCTTGCGCTGATCTTGTTCGGCGCAACGATCCCGGCCTTCCTTGCGCAATCGCAATACGCGCAGTTGAATTTTCGCTTGCTGTCGTGGCGCGCACCTGAAGCGCGGCGCATGAATTACTTGGAACATTTGTTGACCGTCGATTCCAGCGTGAAGGAAGTAAAACTCTTCGGCCTGGGCGAACCCCTGCTCGGCCGCTACGCCGATCTCTTCTGGAAATTCTTGAAAGAAGATCAAGCGCTGGCGCAAAAACGCAGCCTCGCTTCATTCGGTTGGGGCTTGCTCGCCACACTCTCCTACTACCTCAGTTACGGCTGGATCGTCCTGCGCACGATCGATCGATCGATCACGCTGGGCGACATGAGTTTGTATCTCTCGATCTTCCGCAACAGCCAAAATATTTTTCAAAGTCTATTCTTCGGCTTGAGCGACTTGTACGAGAACTCGCTGTTTATG
>JBGQGR010000418.1:0-3646 GCA_041497495.1 Anaerolineae bacterium
ATCGTTCGTTGACATGCGGTGCAGAAAGTCCAGCCGCGTACTTCCGCCAATCTTCAATCGCCCGCGCGCCGATGAATCGATTAACACACAGCCGTTATGAGCAGCAGCATATTCAGTTTCGATAGTCGATGCAAGTTTAGTTGGCATTTATTAACCAGCCGTCATTGCGAGCCGCCGATCCCGCAAACAACAGGCGGGACCTTCGGGGGCGGCGTCGGAATCTCATTGACAGCCAGCGGAGATCGCTTCGTCGTGCCTATTGCACTCCTCGCAATGACGTGCGTTACTAAAATCCTTTTGTCTTCCGCCACGCGCGAATATGTTCGGCGTGTTCGGCGTAATGCTCGGCTGAATCGCCTTCGACGTAACTCGCAAACGGATCACCCTCCATCCAGGCGAAGTGTTTCGGATCAAACAGCATCGCTTCCGTCCAATTCTCCAAGCGCTTGAGAATCTGCTGATAACTCGATTCGAAATCGTCCCAGATTGCCTCGACGTCACGATCTTTTTGGTCAAGATAATTCTGTTGATTCAATCGATCGACACCCGCACCGCCGCCGGTTGTATCCGGCTTGAAACCTTTCTCAGCCTTGAACATCGATGTGACCAATCGCACTTGCCAAAATGTGATATGCGCCAGAACGTCTTTGATCGACCAGTCCTCGACGACGCCGCGCAACAGCATCTGCTCTTCGCTAATGCCATCCAGCGCCAATTGTAATGCGTCCCATTCAGTCTGGATCGATTCAAGCAATTCTGATTTTGTTTTCGTGGGTTGAAATGGACTCATGCGCTTATTCCTGAACTCCGATTAGTTTTCCGCGCTCGATCGGTTGTGTGCGCGGCGATAGCATGCCTAGCAATGCGCCGATCAAGATCAGTGCACCGCCGATGAAAAACGATACATCGAGTTGCTGTCCGCGAAAGATCGCGCTGAGCAGCACGCCCACGATCGGTTGGGCAAAGAAAAACAGCGACGCGCTGGCCGCATCCAACAATTCAAAACTCTTATTCCACAAAAAGAAAGCAATCGCCGTCGAACCGATACCGATATACAAAATGCCGCCAATGATCGAAGGAGTCAATGTCCCGATCGTTTGGGTGCGCAGTTCGATCGCGGCGACGGGTGCGACGATCGGAATACCGATCGCCGTGACCAAAAGCGTTACCGCCAACGCCGAATATTTTTTCGTCAAAGATTTTGCCAACACAGAATACAAAGCCCAAGTCACTGCGGCTGCGATAAGAAACAAGTTGCCCAATAACGGGTCAGTAGCTTCGACCGTAGCGGACTGGTTACCCAACAACGAAATGATCAGCACCCCGATGGTCGCTAAAGCCAGACCGATCCACTGTCGAGCGCCGGCCGCTTCCCGCAGAATCAGCCAAGCAAATACGACGATGAAAGCAGGCGTGGCGCTGGTAATTAATGCGCCGGAAGCGGCCGTCGAAAGTTTTGTTCCGGCGAATTGCGCGAGCAGAGAAACCCCAAAGCCAACCAATGAGGTTAGCGCGACAAGACCCCAATCGCGTTTGGCGACGCCGCGATCACGCACAACAACAAAGGCGATCAACAAGACCGGTACAGCGACGAGGTAGCGCATCAAAACGAGCGTGGCTGGCGGCACCACATCGAGCACCGCATCGCTAACTACATACATGCCGCCCCAGATCGATGCGGCGATGAGGCCGCTCAGTGCGCCGAGCAGTTTCCGGTTCATGGGAATGATTGTATCACGCTCACTATGAAAACCTTGCGAACGTTTTAGCGGTATATATGTATATGCGGATTAGTACTTGACGAGTATATTAAAAAGGATATAATAACCATTATCTGAGAATTATATAAGCAAGTTTTCTCCGTAGGCTTGCCAAGCCAGGGTTGAGACTGTAAGTTTCCTCGGGGTAGTTTTGCCGGTTCCACATCGCGGAAGGAACGCCGCATTATATGCGGCGTTTCAAGTAAGTGACGTGATTTCCCGCCGAAGGCGGGAGGCAAAAGTATGGCGAGAGCAGTCAATGCCCTAACCCAAGCGGTTGTGTGGCCGAAGATCAAATGGCAGACATGCCGCTTGGCTGTTGATTTGTGTGTGGGTTCGTCGGCGATCTCTGACAATTTCATATTTGCATTTTTGTAAAAGGCAGACAAAGAGCGTCTGCCTTTTTGTTTTTCGGATTCACTGCTCTATATCCCGGATTCGTCCAGCCGGGCGAAAATCTTAACTCACCCCAATTAAGGAGGCACGGTGAAGGATCTGAGAGATTTTATCAAGGCGTGCGAAGAAGAAGGTGAACTCAAACGGATCAAAGCAGAAGTGGATTGGGACCTTGAGCTTAGCCACATCGCTAAACTCAGTGAAGAACACAGCGGTCCCGCGCTTTTGTTTGAAAACGTCAAGGGCTACAAGAGTCCTGTGCTGACCAGCGCATGCACAACCACATCTCGTCTCGCTTTGATCATGGACATGCCCAGAAATTCCAGCCTGGTCGATATGATGCGAGAGTGGGTCAAGCGAACCGCCAACAAGGTTCTGCCCCAATGGGTAGACACCGCTCCCTGCAAAGAAAACATTGATCACGGGGATCAGGTCAATCTTCTCAAGTTCCCGGTGCCAAAATTTTTCCCAAAGGATGGTGGACGATTCTTTGGCACCGCCGTCTGTGTTATCACGAAAGACCCTGAGTCGGGCTGGGTCAACCTGGGCACTTATCGGCTCCAGGTTTTGGACGAAAAAACGCTGGGGACTCAATTTATCAAAGGCAAACACGCAGACATGATGCTCAAGGCGTACGGCGCGCTCAAAAAGCCCATGCCCGTGGCCGCCGTTGTCGGCGCAGATCCATTGATGTTCTTGATGGGCGCGGCGCGCTTGCCTGCATTCGAATCGGAATACGAGTTTGCCGGCGCGATTCGCAAACGCCCCATCGAGATTGTCAAGGGCGAAACGGTGGACTTGCCGATTCCTGCGTCAGCCGAAATCGTGGTGGAAGGCGAAGTGGATCCGATCGCGATGAAACCCGAAGGGCCCTTTGGCGAATACACCGGCTACTATTCCGGCATCGGCACCACGCCGCGACCGTTCATCAAAGTCAATTGCGTTACCTATCGCACAAATCCCATCTTTTGGATGAGCACAGTCGGTCGCGCGGTCACGGATACGCACATGACGATGGCGTTGACTTATGGCGCAACGCTGTGGCAGGGTCTCGAAGCGATGCGCATTCCCGGAATCAAATCCGTGTATTGTCCACCGGAAGGCGCGGGGCGGTTCTTGGCGATTATCTCCGTCAAGCAAATGTATCCCGGTCACGCGGCGCAAGTTGGCACAGCCGCAATCTCGACCGAGATGGGCGCGTATGGTCTCAAGACGGTCATCATCGTGGACGACGACATTGATGCTTGGGATTGGCCGCGGGTGTTGTGGGCATTGAGTTTCCGCTTCAATCCCTCGCGCGCCGAGTTCATCAAACGCGGTCGTTCAACGCCGCTCGATCCGTCGTTGCCAATTGATGCGCGCGATATTACTTCGCGCATCATCCTCGATGCAACGATTCCGTACGAATGGAAAGAGAAACCGATCCCGATTGAACTGGACAAGGATATCGTCCAGCGCGTTCAATCTCGATGGCAGGAACTGGGACTAGG
>JBGQGR010000419.1:0-3642 GCA_041497495.1 Anaerolineae bacterium
AGGGATGGGGGCACTCGTCGTGTCGTGTGTGAAGGTGTAGGCATTGCCTGCTTGCGTACTTGGCAACTGCGACCAACTATGCTTGAACCAGATCGCTTTGTCGCATATGACGTGATACATACCGCGTTGGGGCGGAGAAGAAACGATCGGGTCTACCGATTTCACTGCGCACTGCAACACGTAACCTTCATCGAACGTCACGCGCAGCACATCACCCACGACGAGATCATCTGGCGTGTTCAACTTTGCTTCGAATTCCGGCGGATCGACCGAGACGATAGTCAACGCGACAGTGCGGCTCAGCAGCGAGGCGCTCACGCGTAGACCATCGGACCAGCTGCCTTCCGATCGGGCTCGGGCAAACCCCGGTTTCAACTCCGTGATGTGACCAGCATCGTCGAACTGAACGTGCAGGATGCCCGTGATCGGAAAGTAATTGGATCGCGGCTGACCGGCCACGCGAATGATCCAGCAGCGCCGCCCGCCGTTGCGAAAGAAGGCGCGCACCGCCGGCGCAAGATAAGCATACACCGGCTCGCCGCGGGCTTCATCCCACGCCAGGTGTGCATTGTCGCCGAAGATCATCTCGAACTGCGCGGCGTCTTCCACGCGCACGGGACGATGCAGCGGCCCACGTGCCGCGAAGCCGACGAAGACCGCCACGTCCATGCGCGGCAAGACATCGGTGGGCGGCGGCGCTTGCACTTCAAAGCGAAAGCCGGGCAATCGGCGAGAACGCATGAGTATCACCCTCACCCCTGGCCCCTCTCCCTCAAAAGGAAAGGGAAGCGACTATTCCATTTCCAACCGTTCGTAAGCCAGGACGAGTTCTTCCATCGCCACGTCGGTGCCTTTGGCGTTGAGCGGCCCGCTGGTGTGCTTGGTGATGCGCGCGCGCAGCAGCTTCCACGTCTGCACGATGGCGGTGTGATCTTCGTTCTGCAAGTGGATCGTCACCGTGCGCATGGCGTTCTGATCGCCGTTGCGAATCTGGTTGAGCCACTGATACAGGTTCAGCGAACCAATCACGCCGCGTTTCAGCGTCACGTCGGTGGACTTGTTGAGTCCGGTGATCTTGCGGACGCTGTTTTCCTTCTCGTTGCCATTGCGATATTCGGACACGGTCACTTCCATGCCGATGCCGCTGCATTCCTGAAAGCCGGCTTCGGGGCCATCGGTATTGCCGGTGCCCAAATCGACCAGGAAGTTGAACTGCACATAGGGACGGTCACGTAATACGGCCATGAGTTTCTCCTTGTTGTCCGGTCAATCTGAGCGCAGCGAAGAATCTCGGGTCAAGCATGAGAGGCTTCGCGCCACACAACGGCGCTCAGCACGGCACTGGTGATCTAGACTTTTCGATCGGCTGTCCACTGGCCGATGCGGAAGATGACGAATTCGGCGGGCTTGAGCGGCGCGATGCCGATCAAACAGATCAGGCGACCGTTATCCAGATCGTTCTGCGTCATGGTGGTGCGATCGCATTTGACGAAGAACGCTTTCTCCGGCTTATCGCCCAGCAGTGCACCCGATTGCCATTCGTTGAGCAGGACGTCTTCAACGGTCCGGCGGACGTTGGCCCACAAGGCGTCACCATTGGGTTCGAAGACCGCCCACTGCGTGCCGCGATCGATCGAGCGTTCCAGGTAGGCAAAGTAGCGCCGCAGATTCACGTACTTCCATTCGGGATCGGAACTGATCAATCGTGCGCCCCAGACCAGCATGCCGCGTCCTTCAAAGAAGCGCAGGCAGTTGACGCCTTCGGGATTCAGAATGTCCTGCTGGCTCTTGTTGAGGAATTGCTCGAAGCCCAGCGCCAGATTGATGACTTCGTTGGCTGGCGCTTTGTAGACGGCACGGTTAATGTCGTTGCGTGCGTAAATGCCGGCGATGAAGCCACTGGGCGGCAGGTTGATCTCCTGGCGTGTCACCGGATCGAGCACGCGCACCCACGGATAGTACAGGGCCGCGTACTTCGAATCGAGGCGGGCGCGCATGGCGCGCACCTGCGCGATGCTTTGCCCGTCGCCGCAATCGAGCACAGCGATGCGATACCGCATGCGCGACGCGTGCGAGATCAACAAGCCCAGGATCGTCGCGGCGTTACTGCGATAGTCGTCGTTTTCATAGCCGAACGTCGAACCGGGTGCGGCGACGATGGAGATGTCTTCGATGTCCTCGAAGGCTTTGAGGCTGGTCTTCACGTTTTTGTCTTCGTCGGCCTTGCCGTCGTACTCGTCGAACGTGGGCCGTACGCCGTCGTTGCCGCCGGAGAGCACCACGTCCACCGAGCGATCGAAATCGCTCGATTTGAGATCGTTCAGGTTGCCCTGCAAATTTGTATTCGCATTAAACAGCGCCTGAACGGCCTCGAGGCCGTCGTCGATCGCGTCGGTATATTCGATCACGATGGGCAGCGTGCGCGCCTGGGCCAGATTAGACGGCTTCTGCCCGAAACGCTTTGACACCGAATCCGGCGAACCGGCGCGAACGTGATCCGCATCAAGCGGCAGGTTTTCCCAAACTTGCGTGTTGCCTTCGGCGTCGGTCACGGTCACGGTCAGCGTGACGATGCGCAGGTTGTCGGACACCTTCGGATCAGGATCGGGCGTGAGGGCGCTCAATTGGCGCGGACTGGCAGAGCCAAGACTGGCATTGTTGAAGCGCCACGTATCCACTTTATTGGTCGAGTCATAGTAGGACTCAGCCAGATACAGTGTGCCGCTGCCGGGCGGGCTATCGATCGGGCTGGTGTAGTCAGCGATCCATACGACATCCTTGTCGAACACCCCGCCGATGGTTGGATTGCCGACAGTGCCGCCGAGGATGTTCTGTCCCAGGCGCAGCGTCAAGCGCACGCGCAAGTTGCCGGCCTTGCCTGGAAAGCGCGCGCGAATCTGGATGGGACCGTCGCCGCCCGTCGTTGGAATGCTGGCGCGGGCGTGACCGTCCAGGTAATTCGTGCCCGGCTTCGGCGCATCTTTCGCCGTGCTGAAGTCGGCCGGTGGATAACGACCCTCGGCTAAATCGCCCAGTTGCGGAGACAGCGAACGAAAGACGCGCTGCACGTACAAGCGTTTGCCGCCTTCTTCAAAAAAAGCGCGCACCGCGTGCCACAGGAAGTTGTGCAGCTTGTCGCCCTTATATTCCAACTGCTGTCGATCTCCGTACACGCGCTCGTATTCGCCGAGGCTGGTGACGATGTCGGGTTCGAGATCGATCGGGCCGTAACGCGCCGGGCCGATGAAGCCGGTCGTGGTCGTGCTCACGCCTTCGATCGATTTGCTGCGAAACGAAACTTCTTCCACGTAAACGCCGGGAGCAAGATATTCAGGCATGGTGTCCTCCTGTGCATCGAATAAATTCGATGGCTGCTATTAGGAAGTCGGCTCAAGCCGACTCTGAATCACACATCATGTGGACAGCAATAAATCCGATCGATCGGTGGTCTTCATAATGGCATCCACCCCATAGGCGACATTCACTTGAGTGACGGGCGTGGGTGGTGACAGTGAACTCAACAACGTGGCAGATGTTTGAGTAAGTGCCGCGCATAGATCGGGCCTTGGCGGCATGGGTATCGCCGGCGTATAAAAGGCGCGCAGTTCGATCGGCCATTGCTGAGCTGTTAAAGCCGTGCGC
>JBGQGR010000420.1:0-3635 GCA_041497495.1 Anaerolineae bacterium
CACGGCCACCGTCATCAATGACATGATCTTGACGGCAATGGATCGGGCCGATCGAATTGTGCTGGTCGCCACGCCGGATATTCCATCGATCAAGAACGCCCGCTTGTTATTTGAAGTCACGGATGCGCTAAACTATCCGCCGAATAAGATCATGCTGGTGCTCAACAAGATGGATAAGCGCAGCGGCATAACCGCCCAGATGATCGAGGAAAATGTGAAGCATCCCGTTAGCGGACAAATTCCATACGACGAAGCATTGGTGCTGAATTCGATCAATCGTGGCGTGCCTTTTATGGTCGACTCGCGGACCAAGCCGATTGCGCAAGCCATGCAGCAGTTTGCTGATCGTATGGTTGCCGAGCTCGCGCCGGCACCGGCTGAAGCAGGCACGGGTCAAGATGGCGGCAAGAAAAAGACCGGTATATTTAATCGATAAAGTGGCTCAGGATCGGGTTGTCAGGTAGGAGGGGGAAGTATGTCGCTACTTAAACGGATCGAGAAAAATCAGCAGCAGCAAACTAATCAGACCCAAACTCCGGCCACACCGGCTGCCGGCAGTGGCAGCAGCGCGGGTAGTGGCGATCAATCTCGCTTGTCGGAGATGCGCTTGCGCCGCGCCCCGACGGCAGCCTCGCCTGTGCGCGATGCCTATCTCGATTTAAAGACGCGTGTTCAGAACAAATTGCTAGCCGAGATGGATCCGTCTCTCGATGTTTCAAAGACCGATGAGGTGCGGGCGACGATCGAGAATTTGTATGACGGCGTTTTAGCTGAAGAAAACATCATCCTCAGCCGTGTTGAGCGCCAGCGCCTGTTCGAACAAATCGTCGCCGAAATTTTGGGCTTTGGTCCGCTGGAACCATTCTTGGCCGATGAGACGATCAGCGAAATTATGGTGAACGGCCCTAAAAACATCTACATCGAGCGGCGCGGCCGGCTGGAGCGCACCAACGCGCAATTTGAAAGCAATGATCACGTCATGCGCATCATCGATCGCATTGTCGCTCCCCTGGGCCGCCGCATCGATGAAGCCTCACCCTACGTGGATGCCCGTCTGCCAGATGGCAGCCGCGTGAATGCGGTGATTCCGCCGATCTCATTAATTGGCCCGACGATCACCATCCGAAAATTCTTCAAGATTCCATTGACGATTGAAAACATCATCGCGAATGGCACGATTACAGCCGAATCGGTCGAATTTATCAAAGCCTGTGTGCACAGCCGATTGAATATTCTGGTGTCCGGCGGCACGGGCTCTGGTAAAACGACGCTGCTCAACATCTTGTCCAGCTTTATTCCCGACGATGAGCGCATTGTCACAATTGAGAATGCGGCCGAGTTGCAGCTACGGCAGGAACATGTGATCACACTTGAATCTCGCCCGGCGAATATTGAAGGCCGCGGCGAAATCACCATTCGCGATCTCGTTATCAATGCGCTGCGTATGCGTCCCGATCGAATTATCGTTGGCGAGTGCCGTGGCGCAGAAGCGCTGGACATGCTGCAAGCGATGAACACCGGCCACGAAGGCTCGATGACCACCTTGCACGCCAACACGACACGCGACGCGCTGTCTCGTATGGAAACGATGGTGTTGATGGCCGGTATGGACTTGCCGCACCGTGCGATCCGCGAACAGATTTCAGCCGCGATTGATCTCATTATCCAGCAGGAACGTCTGCGCGATGGCTCGCGCCGGATCATCAGCATTTCAGAAGTTCAAGGCATGGAAGGTGATGTCATTACCATGTCGGATATTTTCACCTTTGAACGCACCGGTATCGAGAACGGTAGAGTAATTGGGCGCCTGGTGCCCACCGGCTTGCGGCCGCGCTTCATGGAGAAGATTGAAATAGCCGGTATCCGTCTGCCGCCGAACATTTTTGGCGTAGGGGCACGCTCGGGTCGCTGATATCCGCCTCCAATTTGCAAGGTAGGTGATCGGTTATGCAAAACATCGCTTTTATCATTGGCACGATTGCGATCGCGATCATTTTAGTGGCGATTGTTTTATCACTGCGTGGGCGCGGAGATGTTTCCAAGCGCTTGGAATCATATACCGGCGCCGCTGGCGATCAAGCCGCCCTTTCACAAGATTCCAAGAAGCGCAGCACACCTGTAGCCGACACGCTAAACCGCGCCTTCGCCAATCGCCGTTCGGCGCAGGACTTATCCACGCAGTTGGCCCGCGCTGATCTCAAGGTGACGGTGGCCGAATTTATCGCCCTGCAGATCCTCTCGGCCGTTTTCTTTGGTGTACTGGCCACACTCGGCTTTCAAACGATTGTCTTAGGCCTGTTGGGCGCAGTCGTGGGCTGGTTCATTCCGCGCTGGTTCGTCTCAAATCGCCAGGCGCGGCGCTTGCATCTGTTCAATGATCAATTAGGCGATTCGTTGAATTTGATGGTCAATGGTCTGCGATCCGGTTACAGTGTCATGCAAGCGATGGATTCTGTATCCAAAGAAATGCCCGCGCCCATCGCTACCGAGTTTGCGCGGGTCGTACAGGAAGTCCAACTCGGTCTCACGCTGGAGCAGACCTTGAGCAACATGCTGCGCCGTATTCAGAGTGATGACTTGGATCTCATGATTACCGCCGTCAACGTTCAGCGTGAAGTCGGTGGCAATTTGGCTGAAATTCTGGATGTCATCAGTCACACCATCCGCGAACGAGTGCGTATCAAAGGCGAAATTCGAACGCTGACTGCGCAGGGTCGGTATTCGGGCTACGTGGTTAGCTTGCTGCCCATCGGGTTAACGCTGGTCTTGTTCTGCATCAACCCGAAATTTGTCTCGCGCTTGTTCACGAGCGAAGGGCTGGCCGGTTTTTGCGGCTGGGCGATGGTGGTCTGCGGTCTGTTGATGATCGGGAGTGGGTTTTTCGCGATACAGAAGATCGTCAACATTGAAGTATAATTCATTGGAAGTCGTCGATTGAGGAAGCGGCTTAAAAGTTTACAGTTTCCTCAGGAGTTTGGCTATGTCACTGCCAGTCATCATTATTGCCGTTGTGGGAGTGCTGGCGCTCATCTTGATCATTGTGAGATTAGGATCGCGCAAGCCGGGTGATTCACTGCAAGACCGCTTGGCTGAATACAGTCTGCGCGAACAGCCGGCGACACTTGAAGAAATTGAATTGTCCTTGCCCTTTGCCGAACGTGTCATCGCACCGATGGTGCGCCAATCGGCGCAGTTCATGTCACGTTTTACCCCGGCCAAAACGTTAGAAACCACGCGCCGCAATTTGGATCTGGCCGGCAACCCCAACAATTGGGGTCCCTCAGAGTTCTTTGGAATTCGGGCTCTAGCGACCATTGTGCTCGCGGTTTTGATTTTCGTGTTACTTTCGATAACTAGAGCCGAGCTGCCCATTCGCCTATTGATGGCGTTTATATTTGCGCTGCTGGGCTTCTTCTTGCCGGTGTTGTGGCTGGGCGGCAAGATTCGCGGCCGTAAAGCTAATGTCATTAAAGCCCTGCCAGATGCTTTAGACTTATTGACGATCTGCGTCGAGGCCGGTCTGGGTTTCGATCAGGCTACGCAAAAAGTATCAGAAAAATGGGACAATGAACTCAGCCGCGCGTTTGGCCGGGTGCTGCAGGAGATTCGCCTGGGTAAAACTCGCCGCGAAGCTC
>JBGQGR010000421.1:0-3630 GCA_041497495.1 Anaerolineae bacterium
CCGCTCCGCTGCTCAAGCAAATGGTGCGCGCGGGTCAGTTGGGCAAAAAGAGCGGCAAGGGGTTTTACGATTATAGTGAGATGACCGCAGACCGTTGACGACGGACGACCGCAGATCATTGGTCAACATGGATCAACTGTGGTCGGTGGCCAATTCGGTCGCACCGTCCGATGCATGACACATATAAATCGCCGGCTCAATGCCGGTTTTCTTTTTGTAAGCGTATTGCAGCTGTTCCACAAATCGATCGGCTTGATCGATCTTTACAAGACTGACGGTGCAGCCGCCGAAGCCCGCGCCCGTCATGCGTGAACCGATCACACCTTCGATCGACCATGCACATTCGACCATCGTATCGAGTTCACGACAACTCACTTCGTAATCGTCGCGCAGACTGATGTGCGATTCTTTCATCAATTGCCCCACTGTGATCAAGTCACCGCGCTTTAATGCGCCTACGGTTGCCCGTACCCGATCGTTCTCGGCGACGACATGGCGCGCGCGCTTGAAAATGATCGGCGCGAGTTCAGTTCGATGGGCGAGTAACAACGCTGGGGGAACATCGCGCAGCGCTAAGATGGAATCGTCGGTGCGTCTCAAGATCGATGCGGCTTCTTCACATTGCGATCGTCTTTCATTGTAGGCTGATGATGCGAGTGATCTTTTCACTTTTGTATCCGCGACGACAATGGCGACATTTTTGGGAAGCGGCACGTTTTCCGTTTTCAATGATCGACAGTCTATAAATAACGCATCATCTTTACTGCCCAACACGCTGATCAGTTGATCCATAATGCCGCAGGCTATGCCGACGAAATCGTTGTCCGCGCGCTGGCATAACTTCGCTAAAGCTGCATCTTCAATTTCAAGTCCATAAAGTTTTTTCCACGCTGTCGCAAAGGCTACGTCGACTGCGGCGGATGAACTCAAGCCCGCACCGATTGGCACGCTCGAGGTAAAGGCCGCATCAAAGCCGGTGAAGATCGATCCACTCTCGCGCAGCGCCCAAGCCACGCCCGCCGGATAATTTGCCCAGAGTGTTCGATCAGTGATCCAGCCTCGATCGGATTTTGGCTCCAGCTCAGTGATGCGGAAGGTGGCTGATTGATCGAAATCGATCGATCGGATTGTGGTTAAGTGGCTGACACATTTGGATGCGGCGAGATACACATATCGATCGATCGCGACGGGCAGAACGAAGCCATCGTTGTAATCGGTGTGTTCGCCGATTAGGTTCACACGGCCAGGCGCGCGAACGACGATCTCCGGATCAGCGTGAAATGAATTGCGAAACGCTGATAACAGATTGCTGATCAATAATTGATCATCACTCATCTACTAACACTCCTGATTCGGCCAGAATCGCCGCGAGTTTAGGCCAATCGCGTTCGTTGATGCGCGCGGCCGTGGGGCCGAGGACTTCAATCGCGATCGATTTAGTTTTGGGCGATTCTTGCAGGCGTTTCAAGATGGCGGCATCTTTGACGCGCACGATCACGGCACGCGCGACTTTCACTTCCGCGCCCTTCTTGGTCCAACGCTCGATCGCTTTGATCACCGAGGGTGGCATCACGCGGCCAGCTGCGTGTGCCAGGAATTCGATCGCTTTGGCCGGAGTGATCTTTTGTGATTGGGCGCGCGTTAATGACGATGGGGTCAGGCGATAAATAAATTCATCTTTGCGCCGATCGATCAAGTTGGCAATGCGCGCCAGTTGAAATCGATCGTAGCGGCGAGTTGAGGCGACAGCGATCGTGGCGTTGGAGTGAATAATGAAGTGACTCTCGCGATTCATGGATTTTGCTGCTTCATCGGATTCGAGGCCAAGCAATGAAGCACCGATGTGGCTGAGTCTAAAGGATGAAGCCTGAGGGATGAAGGATGAAGTTGGTTGTTTGATGTTGGCTGTTGGATCGGATGAGCCTAAATCGATCATGCCGAGCCAATGTAAGGGCTGTATGAGAACATGACGGATCAATTCGCCTTCCACTTGATTCCATGCTTCGAAGCCGCGCAAATATTCGCCGATTGCGGTGTTGCGAATATAACCCGTATCGAATTCCGAACGAGCGAAGTCCGGCGAGTTGGATTTCATGCGATCGAGCAGCGCTTGAACTGCATGCCACGCATTTGGCACTGCGCCCCGCAAGCTATCCAAAATCGCCGCACCAGCTGCAATCGGGTCTTTGATCCATGGTCCTTTCGGCTCAAGCACTAAGGGCAGCGCACTCAAGGTCGATTGGGGATCAGTGCGCCAGGCTTCAAATAAGATGCGCAGTTGATCGCCCGAAGTGGCTTGCAACCAATCGGCGGCGGGTTTGGGATCGGGGCGCAGTCGATGATTGTCGATCTTCAGCAAGCGGGCGCGAATCGCCAAGCGGATGATGAAATCGATCCAAGCGGCATCCGATCGGTGCAGCAACCGATCGAGCTGGGTGTGATCGATCGAGATTTTGATCGATCCGGAGATGCGCACGAAGTTGTTGTGCAAGTGATCGAGCAGCGTGCATAGATCATCGGCCACCTGATCGTCGATCGATTCAACTTGCGCGGGTGGAGCAGACAGCAGCAGCGGTTCAATCGGCGGCGCAGAAACTTTCAGGTATGGCAGCAGCGGAGCAAATTCTTGCGGCGCGAAATAAACTTCACGCATGGCACCGCTGGGCAGCTGCTCGAAGCCGCGATAGATGAAGCCGAGATACCACAGACCTTCGGCGGGACTGACGGGACTGCGCCACGGCTGCTCACGTTCCAAACGCGCCGGGCCGACGGGCCGGATCGATCCGAAGCGCTGTGCAAAATTGATCGCGGGCAGTGTGCCATCGGCGGCGAGCAGCGATCTGAATGCATCGCGTTCGGCAGGCGAGAGCACTTCGATCATTTTGCTGGCACGGGCGGGCTGGCTTAATTCGCTTTCGGCACGTGCGACGAGATCGCGCGGCTTTAACCCCGTTGCATCGATCGACCAACGTGAAGCGATCACGCGCAGCAGAGCGGCATCGGTATCCAGCAGACATTGGCGCAGCGTTCGCATGCTTGGATTATAAATGACAATGGCACAGATGTATAATACGGTCTGGTTCGAATGACTCATCGAGGAAACTTATGCCCGCCCATTCAGAATTGTTGTTTCATCTCACGCGCCCGCCGCTGCAAAAAGATTCGGACACGCCGCCGCTGCTGTTGCTGCTGCACGGCGTCGGCAGCAATGAAGAAGATTTATTTGAACTGAGCAAATATCTCGATCCGCGATTTTTCATCGTCAGTGCGCGCGCGCCGATCCAGTTGATGCCCGGCGCGTATGCGTGGTATCACGTTCAGTTTTTGCCGGATGATATGCGGATCGATTTTCGGGAAGCGGAGCACAGCCGATCGATCTTGCAGCGTTTCATCGCCGAGTTGATCGAGTCCTATCAGCTTGATCCTGATCGCGTGGTCTTGATGGGCTTTAGTCAAGGCGCGATCATGAGCTTGAGTTTGGCGTTGACTGAACCCGATCGGCTGGCGGCCATTGTCGCGATGAGCGGACGCTTGTTGCCGGAGTTAACCCCGCAAATTGCCGCCCCCGAAATGTTGAAGGACTTTCCGATATTAATGGCGCACGGTGTCACCGATAATATGATACCGATC
>JBGQGR010000422.1:0-3630 GCA_041497495.1 Anaerolineae bacterium
AAACTAATCTTCGGCATCGGCCTCGGCTTAATCGTCGTCGCCTTGATCGGCCTGGGCATTTGGCTGCTGCCGCGTCTGCTCAATCGCGCTTCGGCACACGCCAGCATCACGGCCGCGGCCATTCCTAACGAGGCCGTATTGTTCATGAGTTTCAATCCGCACTTCAGCCAACTCTCCAACGGCGATGTTGTCGCCAAAGCGTGGAGCGATCCGCAGGTGACGAAATCGATCGAGGACAGTGTTCGATCGGGCCTAAGCAGTTCGCAACTCGATTGGGATCAAGACATTGCGCCGTGGCTCGGCGATGAGATCGGTGTGGCGATGTGGAATCTGCCATTGACCACCACGACTACATCATCGATCAATCCGGCAATGCCCTCGTTCATGTTTGTGCTCGCTACGCGCGATGCAACCAAATCGAACGCGATGATGGCCAAACTCCGCTCGCAAGGGGAAGCTCAAGGGCTCAAATACAACGACGAGCCATATCGCGGTATTCCGATGGTTGTGCAGCTGTCCTCCAATACGACGCAATCAACTGCCTACGCTACGGTCAACAATGTCGTCGTGTTCGCCAGCAGTCTGAATGATCTGCACAACGCGATCGATGCGGCGCTGGACAAGCAGGGACTCGATCAATCGAAGAACTATCAAGACACGTTAGCCAAGCTGCGCGGCGATCGAGCCTTGACACTATACTTCAACATTGCGCCGTTCATGCCACTCGCCATTCAACAGAACCCGATGCTGCAAGACTTAACCGCCGATCAAAAATCCGCGCTGGATGCATTTCAAGGTCTCGGCCTCGGTCTGTCGTTCGAGCCGAATGGCCTGCGGTTGGAATTCGCCGGGGTACTGAATCCCGATCAACTGCCGGTCAGTCAACTTGGCACACTGAACGTGCAGAGCAATCCGAACAAACTGCTAAAGACCGTGCCCGATTCTACCTTTCTGTACATCGGTGCGCAAAATTTATCGGCCCAGTTTGAAGGTATGCTGATCGGCATGGAAAGTGCCGATCCATCGATCAAAGCCGATCTGCAAAATTTCGAAAAGCAACTCGGTGTCAGTCTCACCGATGATCTCTTCAATCAATTCAGCGGTGAGTTCGCCATTGTCGGGCTGCCGGGATCGATCGGCGCGAGTCAGATTCCGTTCGGCTTTGCCTTAATCGCTGAAGCAAAAGATTCGAAGCAGGCCGAAACGAGCACGCACAAATTCTTCCAGGCCATCGCGCAGAATTCGGGCTTGACGATCGGCGATGTCGCGATCGGCGGATCGACATTGCACGCGCTGAAAGATAAATCGGGCGCGACGAATTTAGTGTACGGCCTGTTAGCCGATCGGTTTGTGCTGGCCACTTCGGCCGATGCCGTATCGAAGATCGACGCAGCCTCCAGCGGCAGCGCCTTGGCCGACGATTCTCAATTCAAAACGTCGACGGTCCCGCTGCCCGGCAGCAACAGCGGATATTTTTACTTAAAGCCGAAGACGATCGTCGATCTAGTTTCATTAGCCTTAATAGCGACCGGACAAGATTGCTCCGTCTGTGATCTCTTCAAGCCGATCCGCGCTATCACCAGTGCGGGCGAGCAGCCGCCTGTTGAAGCGAATGTCTATCGAGCGATCGTGTTTGTGTTGTTGGATGTGGGGAAATAATCGGGGATTAGGGATCAGTTAATCAGGGATCAGGGATCAGGAAGGTTGATCGCTAATCCCTGCTTGTGCTGGTGGATGCGGGAAAGTGATTCTTCATTAAGAGGATTACGTGCGTAAACCACGCCTAAGAACTATCATCATATTGATCATTTTGCCCTTCCTGATTTTCGGTGCATGGTCGATAGTTATTGATGGTCACTTTCAGCCATGGCAGAACTTACCAACTCCACCAGCTCACTTTTCAGAGATTTTCGCAAGCGGCGGTGCAACGGTATGCGCCAAGACAGGAAATGGCGAAACTTACCGATGTACTGACCTCATTGGCCAATGTTGGGTACGCGACAAAATCACTGAATGGTGCATCAATCAAGGAGGCGTTCCATCTTCAGTCAACATGCCTTGTGATTTCTCGCTTCCAGAATTTTCTTTCTTGACCAATAGCCCGAAAAATATTGTTGATTGCATTCAGAGTATCGCGTGGGATGCAGATGCAACTGAACGCCATACTTATACGCTTCAACAAGATGGAACCGTGAGTGAGTGGTCACATGTAATCAATAATATCCTTCGCTGTCTCGTATGCCTTTTCATAGTGGGCCTCATCGCACTTGCAGCAATAGTATTTAGAGTCATGACACGACATCGCAAAAAGAACGTGGGAAAAGATGCTATGTAATAAACAAATAAAAAGGGCGAACACTTAGGCTCGCCCCAACAATTTTCTTCGCCAACCAATTCCTGATCCCCGATCCCTGATTAACTGATCACTGTTTCTCCATCGCCATCGACAGTGCCTCACCGACACTGCGCGCCATCAAGATTTCGATCTTGTCCGTTGGCGCATCCGTCAAGCGAAACGTCTTTGGAATCAACACGCGCTTGAAGCCCAATTTCGCCGCTTCGCTCAATCGAGCGGGCAGCTGGCTCACCGTCCGCAGTTCGCCGCTCAGTCCCACTTCGCCGATGATCGCCAGATCGGGCGCGACGGGCACATCGCGCATCGACGACGCGATCGAGCACGCGGCGGCGAGATCGGCCGCCGGTTCGTTGATGTGCAATCCGCCGATCACATTGGCAAAAACATCTTGATCGCCCAACTTTAAGCCGATGCGTTTGCTCAACACGGCGGTGATCAACAGCAAGCGATTGATGTCTAAGCCATTCGCCGTGCGGCGCGGCAAGCCGAAGGCGCTGGTGCTGCACAACGCTTGCACTTCGACCAGCAGCGGTCGCGTGCCTTCCATCGTCACGGCGATCGATGAGCCGGGCGCATTGGGCAAGCGCTCAGCCAAAAACATTTCGCTGGGATTCAACACCTCGGCCATACCGCTGCCGCGCATCTCGAACACGCCCACTTCGTTCGTCGCGCCAAATCGATTCTTCGTCGAGCGCAATAAGCGATACGCGTGGAATCGATCGCCCTCAAGATACAAAACAGTATCTACGATGTGTTCGAGAACTTTCGGCCCGGCGATCGATCCCGATTTAGTGACATGCCCGACGAGGAAAATGCTCGTGCCGCTTGACTTCGCCAGAGCTTGCAAGCGGGCCGCACACTCGCGCACTTGCGAGATCGATCCGGGCCCGGACGTGAGTTCGTTGACATACACCGCTTGGATCGAATCGATGATCGCCAGGCGCGGTTTCAGTTGCTCGATATGCAGCAGAATCTCATCGAGATCGGTTTCGGTCAGCAAATACAAAGACTCGCCGCTGCTGCCCAATCGCTCCGCGCGCATCTTGATCTGCTGTGTGCTCTCCTCGCCCGACACATACAACACCGGGCCATGGGTGTCGGCCATCTGCGTCGCCACTTGCATCAACAGTGTCGAATTGTGAATGATCAGATCATTAGCCACAAAGTTGGCATAGCGCGACACACTGAGATCGTACACTTCAGCCATGCCAGCCGGTTCGATCGATACAATTTCATCCCAATAAATATCGCCACAGCCTAGGGCCCTTAACCGC
>JBGQGR010000423.1:0-3628 GCA_041497495.1 Anaerolineae bacterium
AATAGTTGGGGCGCGGTTCGGACCTACGGTGATCAGCTATTTGTGTTTGGAGATGATAATAACGTCCATGAGTATGACCCCAATGATGGGACACGAATTCGGAATGGGCCGCTGAGCATAGTTCCCGGCCAATCTGAATTCGTTTTTCAGGATGATATCGCGGTGATTCGAGCGCAGGAGCACATAGCATTATTTGACCTAAAGTCATTTTCTACGAGATGGACAACACCTGTGAGTCAGTCGCGTCGTCACACATCGAATGCATATGGAATCGGTGATTACGATATTTTGATCCCAACATTTGCATTATCATCAGATTCGGTCTATGTCTTTGACGCAAACGATAATTTGCTTCGGATTGATTTAGCAAGTGGGCAAATGGTTTGGCAAAGGCCGCCTTTAGGTCCCCAGCCAATGTCTAGGCCCATAGCACTCCAAGGGTTGATTTATGGATTATTTTCAGACGGAACTGTACATGCGTTTTCTGAAGAAGACGGATCGCAAGTTGCTATTGTCATGACGATTCCAATTTGGTATTGGTCACTTTCAGACACTAAGGATCAACGTAACCTATATGGCGGACTGGATATCGCTAACAAAATGCTAATTATCACGACTGGTTGCCGAAGTGCGTATGCCATTCAGCAAGGACAATAAACTGTGATTTAGGCAGTGATAGTAATTTATTTTCTGACCTCAACTTTCACTTCATTCTTTTGTAATCGATCTGCCAAATAACTTTCCACGTTTGACCCTCATCGCTCGATCGTTCCCAATTCCATTCGAATCGATCGGCCTCAATGTTGTACCAGACCATGCGCTGAAGTACGCGCTGGTCTTCGACGACGGCGTGGCGTTGCAAGATCATTTTGTCGCCCAGCCATTCGCCGACGAAGTCCAAGTAGCTGCCCTGATTGTCGACCCACGTTTGCCGCCACTTCTGCTCGATCGGATTGTAAACCGAGACGCTTAGGCCAATCAGCGGTGGTTCGCCTTCACCCTCGAAATTTTCCTGAATCACTTTGTTGTCCAAGATCGATCGAATACGGTTGACGCCGTGCTGACCTTCGCCCCAAGAGAGGTTCCAGTCGCCGATCCAAAAATCGAATTGATGCTCCGCGGATTTGTCGTCCATGTTTGCTCCTGCGCCAAATGAATTTGACCGATCGACGTCTTGAATATTACCATCATCGCCGTCGAATGGTTCACTGAAAATTCTTAACTCCCTTTAATCTTCTATTCATCCTGTCGGTGCAAATTAGTAGCGCGGCATTCACCTTAACGAGATCGACACAATCAATTATAATGACACTCCGGTGCGAGTGTCATTTCGCGTGTTTGATATTTGAGTTTGGGAGGATCGATGATCGAAGCAACCGATCTGGTGAAATCGTATGGCTCGGTGCAGGCTCTGCGTGAGGTGAGCTTCCAGGTGGCCGAGGGTGAGATCGTTGGCTTACTGGGACCGAACGGTGCGGGCAAGACGACGGCGATCAAAATCCTGACGGGCTATCTGCAACCTGATAGTGGCAGCGTGACGATCGATGGCCTGGATGTGTTGACGCACACGCTCGAAGTTCAAGCGCGCATCGGTTATCTGCCGGAGAACGCGCCGCTGTATCCCGAATTGTCCGTTCAATCTTATTTGAAGATGATGGCCGATCTGCGACAAATTCCGTTAGCCGATCAAACCGATCGGATTTCCGAAGCGGTGTACGCTACAAGCATGCAAGATTATCTCACTCGCCCGATCGGCACACTCAGCAAGGGCCTGCGCCAGCGTGTGGGTGTGGCTCAGGCCATCTTGCATCAACCCAAATTATTGATCCTCGATGAACCGACCATTGGACTCGATCCAACTCAGATCGTCGAGATTCGGCGGCTGATCAAGCGCTTGGCCAAACATAGCACCATTTTATTTTCAACTCACATTCTGCCCGAAGTCGAAGCGTTGTGCGATCGCGCCTTGATCTTGATGAACGGCCGCGTGCGTGCCGATGCGCGTCTGGCTGAATTGGAAGCGACCGCCGATGCGATTCTGGTCTTACAGGATCGAGTCAAGGGCATTGATGGCGCGTTGGGCAAGCTCGATGGTGTCCGCAGTGTTGAAGCCATGCAGGTGCCGGATGGTTTTCCAGCTTATCGGTTGATGGGCCAACCCCAAACCGATCTCTGCCCGGCGGTCTTCAATCTCGCCAAGCAAAATAATTGGCCGCTGCGTGAACTCCGCCGCGATGTGAGAAATTTGGAAATGGTCTTCAATCAACTGGCGACGACGGCGGAAGAAGAGATGGATGAAGAGATGCAAGAAACTTGAGGCAAGTCAAAGGCGCCATGTCCCCTGCATCTTGCAGTCATCAGTGTGGTCAACGAATTAACTGAGAGCAACTATGAAACAAATCCTGTCGATTACTCGCAAAGAAGTCAAAAGTTATTTTGGCTCGCCCATGGCGCTGATCTTCATCGGCGCATTTTTGGCGGTGACGTTATTCATCTTTTTCTGGGGCGAATCGTTTTTTGCGCGTGGCGTGGCTGATGTGCGCCCACTCTTCAGCGGCATGCCGGTGCTGTTGATCTTCCTCATCGCCGCTTTGACGATGCGCCAATGGAGCGAAGAGCAGCGATCGGGCACTATGGAGATGCTGCTGACGCTGCCTGTTCGTCCAGTGCAATTGGTGATCGGAAAATTTTTGGCGGTGATGACTTTGGTCGCCGTCGCGCTGGCTTTAACTTTGCCGCTGCCGATTACCGTTTCGAATCTCGGCAACCTCGATTGGGGACCCGTGCTTGGCGGTTATCTGGCTGCGTTGTTGCTGGCCGCGGCTTATTCGGCGATCGGTTTGTTCGTCTCAGCGCTCACTGACAATCAGATCGTCGCGTTGATTACCACGATCTTACTCGGGGGATCGTTTTACATGATCGGCAGCAGCGGCCTCGTGAATTTAGTGAGTGGCGTCACGCGCGATATCTTCAGCGCGATCGGCACGGGCAGCCGCTTCGACAGCATCGAGCGCGGCGTGATCGATCTGCGCGATCTGGTCTATTACCTTGCGCTGGCGGTGTTGTTCCTGGTGCTCAACGCGGTCGCGCTCGATCGCAAACGCTGGAGCAAGGGTGAACGCACGGCAAATTATCGACGCAGCGTCCGCTGGACTTCGGTGTTATTGGCCGCTAATTTGATCTTAGTGAATATCTGGTTGTATCCATTGTCCAGTCTGCGGCTCGATCTCACTCAGCAGCAGCAATACAGTTTGTCCCAACCGACGAAAGATTTGCTGAACAACTTGCAGGAGCCGTTATATATTCGAGCGTACATTAGTGAGAAGACGCATCCCTTGCTCGCGCCGTTGATTCCCGAAATCCGCGATATGCTGAAAGAGTATCAGATCGCTGCGAATGGCAAACTTGCGGCGGATGTCGTCGATCCGATCAGTGATCCGGCCATTGAGGCTGAGGCCAATCAAACGTACGGCATTCAGTCATCGCCGCTGCAAATTGCGGACAAGTCGGGCGCGTCGGTGATCAATGTTTACTTCAGCATTTTGATCCGCTACGGTGATCAAAACGCAGTCCTTGGTTTCCGTGATTTGATCGAAGTGACCCAGAACAGCGACGGCTCACCCGATGT
>JBGQGR010000424.1:0-3624 GCA_041497495.1 Anaerolineae bacterium
GCGGCAGATGAATCTCGCGGCCATCGATATATTCTTCGACGATGACGGGCCGCTGAAATTGATCCAGCACTGCTTGAACATGCCGCTTCAACTCGATCGGCGAATCGACCAACGAAGCGGGCGTGATGCCGTCGCTGGCGTGCGTGCTGCTGGGCTTGACGATCGCCGGGTAAATTTTCCAGTCGTCCAAACGATCGTCGTGATAGACTTGGCCGATCGGCACTGTAACGCCGGCTTCGATCAAGCACCGGCGCACGAGCGTTTTATCCAGTGATAAGCGCAGTGCGCGGCCATCTGCGCCGGTAAACACGTAACCGAGGTCTTCGATCTCCTGCGCGATCTCCGCATCCGTCCACGGTCGATCGATATACTGTTCACACCAGTTGACGATCAACCAGTCAGCCGGATTATAGCGCGGCTGGCGGCCCAATTCTTCTTTAACGCTGTGCAGCACCGTTAACACTTCCACTTGATAGCCGGACTCGATCAAGCCATCGTGCATGCGTGCGAGTTCCAGATCGACTTCAGCATAATCGCGCGGCGTCCAGGTACTGTCTTCATTGCTCAA
Organism: Anaerolineae bacterium; assembly: GCA_041497495.1. Classification (GTDB taxonomy): domain Bacteria; phylum Chloroflexota; class Anaerolineae; order Fen-1058; family Fen-1058; genus JBGQGR01. The sequence continues at coordinate 569 of JBGQGR010000424.1, forward strand.
GATCAAGATACGGGCAGGATCAGATCGAACGGGCAAGCTTCACCTCATGAGATCATTCGATTTCATTGTAACATGAATTGTGATGAGTATTGAGTAATATGTAAGCCGCACTTTACTTGTTACTCACACCTGGACTGCAACGCCCACAGTGCGGTGCAAGTGTTACTCGTGCCTTTTTTGCGTCTGGTATAATCATTTGCGATGAATGCACCATGCCAACCCACCTTCTACATTCGCAACATTCCGATCTACGGCGATGTGATCCTCTCGCCGATGGCCGGCTTCTCCGATCTGCCGTTTCGATCGATCTGCCGCGCCTATGGCTCGGCCATGAGCTACACCGAGTTCGTCTCAGCTGAAGCGATGAGCCACAACAATCCCAAAACGTGGCGCTTCTTTGACTTCAAGCCGGAAGAGCGCCCCATGACGTTCCAGTTTTTTGATAACGACGTCGAGCGCTTGGTGGCGCAGATCAAACGCGCCGTCGATCGATTTGCGCCGGACATCGTCGATATCAACATGGGCTGTTCGGTGTCAAGTGTGTCTCAGCGCGGCGCAGGCGCGGGCTTATTGCGCACGCCCGATAAGATCGCGCAGATCTTCGATCGGTTGACGCACCAACTAACGATTCCGGTCACTGGAAAAATCCGCTTGGGCTGGGATGATGACGCGCTAAATTATTTGGAAGTGGCACACGTTTTGGAAGACAACGGCGCGTCCGCGATCGCGCTTCATGGCCGCACCAAAGCGCAGGCCTACAAAGGCGAAGCGCGCTGGACGCCGATCGGCGAAGTGAAAGCCGCGGTCAAGATTCCGGTCATCGGCAATGGCGACGTCAAACGGGCTGCCGATATCGATCGGATTAAGCAACAAACCGGTTGCGATGCCGTGATGATCGGCCGCGCCGCGATCGGCAATCCGTGGATCTTCCAACGCAAAGATCGATCAGAAGTTTCATTCACCGAAAAAGCGCAGTTGATCCGGCGTCACTTAGCGGCCATGATGGACTACTACGGCGCGTCTGCCGGTTTAATTTTCTTTCGCAAGCACGTCGTGAAATATATCAAGGGCGCGCAGGGCGTGTCTGATCTGCATCTGCCGCTCGTGACCTGCACCACCGCCGATGAGTTCATCGATCTGTTCGGTCAATTGGAAGAGAAGAATCTCCCGCAGGTTGAACTCGAAGGATCATGGTAGTCCAACGCAACCCGCGGGTGGCTGCGCCCAAGATCGATCATCGTTTCGATCTCTTCGCGGCGTGCGCGCCCGGTTTTGAATCCGTCACCGCCGCTGAATTATTCTCGCTCGGCGTCGCCAACCCCCGATCGGTGCCCGGCGGCGTCGAGTTCCGCGGCTATCTAGCCCACGCTTACAAACTCAATTTGTGGTCGCGCACCTCGGAAAGAATTTTACTGCGCGTGGGATCATTTCACGCGATCACCTTCAAAGAACTGCGCGATAAAACTAAACAAATCGAATGGGAAAAATTTTTGAGGCCGGGCGATCGATTAGCGATCCGCGTGACGTGTCACAAATCCCGTTTGATTCATTCGGATGCCGTCGCCGAACGTGTGCAGCTCGCGATCTCCGATCGGCTGGGCCAGGCCCCAAAGATTCTTGTCAAAGAAGAAACTTCAACACAAACGATCAGCGTGCGTATCCTTAATGACGAATGCACGATCAGCCTCGATACTTCCGGCGAGTTACTTCATTTCCGAGGCTATCGACAAGCCACTGCCAAAGCGCCGCTGCGCGAAACGTTAGCCGCATCGATGTTACTGGCATCTGAATGGAAATCAGAATATCCGCTGATCGATCCATTCTGCGGATCGGGCACGCTTCCAATCGAGGCCGCGTTGATCGCGCGCAACATCGCGCCGGGGTTGCATCGATCGTTCGCCTTCGAGCGCTGGCCCAAGTTCGATCGCGGCGTGTGGAATAAATTGATCGAACAAGCCAATGAATCAATCCTACCGCAAGCGCCGTCGATCATTCGCGGCTCCGATCGCGATGCCGGTGCAATCAAAGCCTGTCGATCGAACGCCGAACGCGCGGGCGTGCTGGAGCATATCGAATTCAAACAGCAGGCCGTATCGTCGATCGAGCCGATCGATCATGCATGGCTTGTGACCAACTTGCCTTATGGTCAGCGGGTCAGCGCGAATAAAGATCTGCGCAACTTGTATGCACAGTTCGGCAAAGTACTGCGCGAAAAATTTGCTGAAAGCGGCAGTCACGTCGCAATCTTGGCTGGCGATGTGCAACTTGAAAAGAACGTCGGCCTGAATTTTGGCGAGGCGATCCGGATCAACAACGGGGGCATCAACGTGCGGTTCGTGCAAGCGGAGATATAATCCAATTGCGAACGTCATTGCGAGCCGCGCAGCGGCGAAGCAATCTCAATTCAAAGTCGGGGGATGGCTTCGGGCTTCGCCCTCGCAATGACGGAATAACATTCGTGCTATTCGCGTACAGAATTTTTGGATAACCAACAATCTCATGAGCCACACAGCATTATTTCCCGGAATCGTCGTCGATGAACGAGGCCGCGCGTTGGAAGTATCAACGATCGGCAGCGACGCGCAATACGTCATCGACGACAACGGTTTCCGCCGCCACATCGATGCCCAGACAATCGATCGGCAGGTTCTGCAGACGCTTCAAGAACAGATCGAAGCCAACAAAGACATCGTCGAGCAGCAGATGCTCAAAATGATCGGCAAGGACGATCTCTTCACCAAAGCCGCCGTCGATCAATCGCTGGGCAACATGGATCAAGTTTTAGCGCGCGGACTGCCCGAAGGCGCGCTGCAATGGCTGGGCATGATGGGCTTTAAGATCGTCGTCAATCTGCACGGCGAAGTCATCAAACTCGACTCGCCGGGCGTCGTCGATGATTCAGATGAGTGAACGACGAAGCGCCCTGAGCGGAGAGATGAAGTCAATGGCTTCAGCTCGAAGTCGACGCCTGGCGGCCCACCAACTCTCCAGTGGAGAGTTGGGTATGGGCAGGACGCGAGAGTAATGAGCGGCCTGTTGCATTTTTTTAACGAACA
>JBGQGR010000425.1:0-3608 GCA_041497495.1 Anaerolineae bacterium
CCCTTCGAAAAGACCCTAAGCCCCTATACCGTCTGCCGATCACGGGTTCCTATGCTGATAATCGGAAAAGCGGCTGAGGGCCAGTCATATTTGCACTGATCCTCAGCCGCTTTTCCAAGCGGAACCTTACTCACAGAGGCGACGGCGGGAATAGAACCTGCGGTGAGGGTTTTCAGATTCTAACACAATCGAAGTTCCGAAAACATTTGGGTGTTATTGAATCCATGCTGTTATTGCTGCCCTTCACTTTGCACATCGACGAGTAGATTCATCACAGCCAGGTTGTAAAAACAAAATACCCGACTCATGAATCGAGTCGGGTATTTTTCTCTCTAGGTTCATGCTTGATCAAAAGTACATCGCCGTGGCGAATCGATCTGTGAAACCGGGATAAGTCGTGAGCTCGACATACTCAACACGCCGGGCGAGTTGGGTGGCGGCCCGCCGCCGTTCCGCGGAGATCAACATCTGTTTGGCACCCATGCCGGCCGCATTGCCAATTTGTCTGAAATGATGCAGCGGCAGATCGGGAAACATGCCGATCCGGACCGCGCTGCCCAAATCCAAATAGGTGCCGAAGGCGCCCGCCACTATGAAGGCATCGATCGCATCATACGCAACGTCTGCCTGCGCCAGCAAGATATCGATTCCGGCCCGGACGGCGGCCTTCGCCAATTGAATCTCGGTTACATCGTGACGCGTGACGATGATATTTCGGCCATGCCCTGTAACTTTTGCTGGCGCCAAAACGATTTCACGGTGTCCATCACCGATCTGCACCAACGGATGATCTTTGCGCAACACGCCACGTCGATCCATGACGCCGGCCTGCTTCATCTGTGCAATTGCGTCGAGAATGCCGGAACCGCAGATGCCGATGGGTGGTCGATTACCGATCGTGTGATAGCGAATCGTTTGTCCGTCGATCTGTACGCGCTCGATCGCGCCGGGTGCGGCCCGCATGCCGTCATGGATATGTGCACCTTCAAAGGCCGGCCCGGAAGCGCACGAACAACTCAACCAGCGGCCTCGATGAGCTAAGGTGATTTCTGTATTCGTCCCGATATCAATCCCGAGCGTGGTTGGCCTGGCGCGATCGAGGCCAGCAGCCAACACCATCGCGACGTGATCCGCACCGACGAAACCAGCGATGTTCGGCGGCAGATACACATATGCGCCAGGCGCTAGATCGAGACCGACCTCGCGGGCGCGAATTTCGATCGCATCACTGATCGCCGGCACGTAGGGCGAGGTGCCCAACTGTGTGACCGGCAGACCTGCAAACAGGTGATGCATAGCAGTGTTGCCCACGACGACGGCCTCGACAATGTGCTCGCGCGAGACGTTGGCTTGTGAGCACAGCTCGGCTGTCAGGTGATTCAGCGTGCCGACGATTTTCTCTTGGAGCACCTGGCGCCCATCGCGATGACTATTCGTGTAGGCGATTCGGCTGATCACATCTTCGCCATACGCGATCTGCGGATTCATGGCGCCCACTTGAGCCAGTGTCTGGCCGCTGGCTAGATCGATCAGATACGCTGCGACTTTCGTGGTGCCGATGTCGACCGCGAGGCCCAGCAAGCGTGACTGCGGAGGCATGACCGCCACCGCCTCAACCCGATCGGCGCGGCGCTGCATTGCCAGGCGTGCCGCCCAGTTTTGGTTGCGCAATCGATCGGACAGATCAGCTAAGACCGGCAGATCGATCGAGACAGGCGGTTGTCCCCGTGCGATCAGCGCGTCATTCAGCCGCGCCACGTCCGATCGGAGATCGGATTGATCGGGCGCGGTGAGTTCCAGATCGATCGGGATCACGTTCGGATCGATCGCAATCTCGATTTCCAGTCCTTCGATCTGGGTACGCTGGGGTGTCGTGAGCGATTCGGGCGGAATATCGATCTGTATATCGCTCAGGGGCAGCGCCTGACAGGCTAGACGGTAGCCGGTTGAGATCTCGGTTTCCTCTAGTTCATGTTCTTCGATCGAGGTGAGCGCCGAGAGTTGACCACTCACCACGCGCACGCGGCAAGTGCCGCACGATCCGTTCCCGCCGCAGACTGCCACCAACTCAATGCCGCCGTCTTGAGCGGCCTCCAGCAAGGTTTGACCGGCCGTCAGGTCGATGCGTCGACCAATGGGTTGAAGATCAATTCGAAATGTCGGGGCAGGGTTAGCCATCTACTTTTGATGCGGGTACGTCCGCCGGTGCGAAATCATTTGATGGGTGTCGAGATAGCGGGCGCGTAGTGATCTTGATAACGGCACGTGTCGCGCAGGGCGCAAAAATCGCAAGTGCGGCCTGTGGTAAAGGGCGTGCGACTGAGGCCCAAGATCATCGAGATGGATTTGGCGGGGATCATCAGCGCATATTCGTTGAGTGTTACGCCAATCAAGTTGGCAGCCAGCAGGTTGAAAATCTGAGCCTGTCCTTCATCCACTGGCCAGCCGACCATACCTGGACTGAGCGGAATGCTGGTGTACAGATTGCGTCGTCTGGCTTGAGCTTCGAAGTACGTGCACGCCGCGACACTCAAGACCTCAACCACTGTCGAACCAAAACTATCAAGCGCTAAGCCATAGGCCGGATCGGTGGAGAGAACTTCTGCCAGATATTGCTCCAACGCCGAACCGATCGTGCACACCAGCAAGATAATTTGCTCGGCTGGCGCTAAGTGTAGAGCCAGCAGCTCGCCCGTGAGTACAGCGCCATTCTTTAAAACTAAATTCTCGTGATGTAAAGATGCGACCGACAAGTGACGATAGACGACCGCGGGTTTGATTAACTGTTTCCCGTCCTCAATCGCCCGCTGAGCAATGCCAATCAATTGCGGTCTGCGCTGACGAATCACACTGGCATCCGCACCTTGTCCGCGCAGCACCATATCGACATCGATGTTGAGCGGCCAATCCCGCAGCACCAGCGACTCCGTGATCATATTGTCCAGGTTTTGGTTCAAGGCGTGGTTTCCTTCGGATGGGCGCGACAATAGCTGATATAGCGCTTCGCATACAAATCGCGGCCGCGCAGCAGATCGGCTGCCCGGATGGTCGCGGTCAACTTCAGCGGATCGGTGATGGCGCACGTGGCACCGGCGCCGATGGCCAATGCGAGAAACGCTTGATTCAGAGTGTGCCGATCGGGCAAACCGAACGAGACATTGCTCGCGCCCAGATTGATATTTGCACCGAATTCTGCACGGACGAGTTCGATCGTTCGCAGGGTGATCGCGCCCGCATGTTGATCGGCGCCGACCGACATGACCAATGGGTCGATCACGACGTCTTCGATCGGGATGCCGATCGAGGCCGCCCGCTCGATGATCCTGGCCGCGATCGCGCATCGATCTTCAGCGGTGGTGGGGATGCCGTTGTCATCCATGGTCAACGCGATCACGGCCGCGCCGCGATCTTTGACGATCGGTAGAATAGTGGCGAGCGATTTTTCTTCGCCGTTCACCGAGTTTACCAGCGGCTTGCCGGGTGCGACCCTTAACGCCGCCGCCAGGGCCGCCAGGTTAGGCGAGTCGATGCAGATCGGGGCCGTGACGGTTGCAGCTACAACGCTCACGATCTGCGGTAACAGATCGACCTCGTCCAGGCCCGGCACC
>JBGQGR010000426.1:0-3589 GCA_041497495.1 Anaerolineae bacterium
ACTTTGATTTAAGATCAATCAGCGGGGGCAACAATGGAGTGAAAAAATGAGAACCCAACTCGTTCGATTCAGCTTGCCGCTGCTGCTCTGTCTAAGTTTGGTGCTGGCGGTGAATGCAGCACCGCATGATAAAGCCTCTTCACCCCAACTCGATTCCTCTCCGCCCGCACATCCTGTCAAACTGATCTTTATACACCACTCCACCGGTGAAGCCTGGCTCGACGACGGCAATGGCGGCTTGGGCCAAGCACTGCGCAATGCCAACTATTTCGTCAGCGACACCAACTATGGCTGGGGGCCGGCCGATCAAGAAGAAGGCTACGGCACAATCGGCGATCACACCGACATTCCGAATTGGTACAGTTGGTTCACCGGCCCGCACCGCAATATCTACCTCGCCGCATTGTATGTCGAAAGCGGCCAGCATGCCAGCTATTCGCGACTAGCGACCGACCCCAGCGGCTCGAACACGATTATCATGTTTAAATCGTGCTTCCCGAATTCAAATCTAGAGGGCAATCCAACCGATCCACCAGCGGGTTCGGCCAACAATACTTCCGGGCTGACTGTGGCGAATGCCAAGCGCATCTTTCTCGATCTGCTGCCGTACTTTGCGGCGCATCAGGAAAAACTGTTCGTCGTGATCGCCGCGCCGCCGCTGCGCCAGTCGGACAGCTCCACGGCCAACGCGGCCAATGCGCGCGCCTTCAACAACTGGCTCGTCGATGATTGGCTCACCGGCTATGCTTACGCCAATGTCGCCGTCTTCGATTTCTACACCGCGCTGACTTCCAACGGCGGCAATGCGGACACCAACGATTTGGGCGCAACAACCGGCAATCATCACCGTTATCGCAACAGCGCGATCGAGCATATCACCAACCAAGGCAGCAACTATCTAGCCTATCCCACCGGCGATAGTCATCCTTCGCAAGCCGGGAACCTCAAAGCCACGGGCGAGTTCGTGCAGCTGCTCAACATTTTCTATCATCGCTGGCAGGCCGCCAACCTCGCGCCCGGACTCTCGACTAGCGATCAGTATGCCAGCGCGGGTCACGTTCACGCTGGCGATCGAGTGACCTACACGATCGCGCTGCGCAACACAGGCACACTCAGCGCCAGTGTCGTGCTCACCAATGTGGTCGCCAGCGGCATCGCCTATATTCCCGGCACGCTGCAGGCCAGCTCGGGCACCGCCTCGGATTCATTGGCGCCGACTCTGCGCTGGACTGGCTCGGTGCTGACGACGTCACCGGTCACCATTTCCTATGCCGTCACCGTAACGGCCGACATCACTCAAGCCATTATCAACACCGCCACCATCGCGCCGGCCGGTTACTCACTTCTCACGCGCCGCGCATTCATCATCGTGAATGGCTATCAGGTCTACTTGCCCACGAGTCAAAAAAACTAACCGCGCGAAACTCGTCACAGACGATCAGCGCCACGTGATCGGCTTGCTCGATTGATCAATCGAGCGGAGTGAGGTTCGACGCGCGGTCAATCAGGACATGACTACACTGGTTTGACAATCGAGACGAACGGCCTACACTTATCGCTAAACAGATGTCGTTGCAATGCGCGAAGGAGTCGGTCGATGGACAGCATTCAATTGATTATCGGCGCGGTGGTGTGGTTAGCGATTACTTTCGGAGCCGCCTTCCTCGGAGCCCGATATTTGCCCGACGAGTGGTACAAACATATCCGCAAGCCGACCTGGAACCCGCCCAACAAAATCTTTGCGCCAGTGTGGTCCGTGCTCTATCTGCTGATGGCGATCGCCGCCTGGTTGGTGTGGAAACACAACGACCTCACCGAAACGATCCTGCCACTGACGTTGTTCATCGTACAACTACTGCTGAATGCCGCGTGGACGTGGCTGTTTTTCCGTCGACATCGACTCGACACGGCGCTGCTGGACATCGTCGTATTGTGGCTGGTGATCCTCACCGTGATTATTCTCTTCTGGGGATTGGAGCCGCTCGCTGGTATTCTGCTGGTGCCTTACCTCGCGTGGGTTTCTTTTGCGACGTTTCTCAATTACACGATCTGGCGATTGAACAGGTAGATCTGCCGCAGCAATGCATGGACAATCGGGGCGAATCACAAAAATTCATGCGAAGCCATATTGATTATCGCAACAACGATATAGCAGGCAGGAAAAAGGGCCAACGCATCATTGAGTCGGCCCTTCACGCATCACTTCTCACGTACCACTCTTTCACGTGTGCGCGTCGAGGTTCTTCACTTCACCCGATCGCTCCGGCACCACTTTGCGGTACGCTTGATTCGGCACGTGCCCATTCAGTAAGTCACTCACTTTTATGCCGAACAATTCTTCATTCTCTTTCAAGTACGGCTCGATCAAATTCCAATCGGCCTCTTCAAATCCGACGATCTCCCCGCCATTCAATTGATCGTAACCCAGCGTCCAATCCGGATCGTTGATGTAGCCCGCGCCGCCCGAAGCCAGCGAGAAGAAATTGCCGCCGGGATAACGATCGATCAGCGGGACGATCGATCCTTCTTCGTTAAATGAAACGCCGTTGATGATCAAGAATCCGCCGCCTGTTGTGGCGCCGGCCATAAATGACTCCGCCGCATAATCAAGCGCAGTGCCATTGATGATTGTGCGGATCGATCCGACGGCGTTGATCAACGGTCGGCCGGCCGCATTGCCCATCACATACGCGACCCCACCCTTCGCGCCATACAAAAATGTTTGACCGACCATCCCGTGAATGATCAACTTGCCCCGCTTCAAAATCTGTCCGACCTGATCTTGCGCGTCACCGTGGACGTGAATCTCGCCGCCATCCAAACCCGAGCCGAGATAATCGCCGCTGCTACCATACACATCGATGCGTATACCGTCGGTCTCCGCGCCCAACCCGCAGCCGATAAATCGATCGCCGCGGCAGGCGAACACAACAAATTTTCTCCAGCCCAGCTGATAGGCGTTCACGATCAAGCGTCCTGCGGAATCTTCACCTTGTGGCTCAAAGCCAGCGCAGTCAATGAAGAGAACCCCCTGCTTGCCCGCCTCCGTCTTCGACAGGGGAGGAGTTATTCCTCCCACTGTTCGATCAGTTGCGAACGGGGGGAGGCTGGGTGGGGGGTTGATTGCCGTTCGATCATTCCACCCAATCAATCGATCGCCACTCGATGTATCTTCTTGGCCGATTGGCGTCACCGATCGAAACACTTCATCCAACGCGACATTCAAACGCGCGATGATAGCGCTGCGCTTCTTCGCGCCCGGGTCATAGCGTCGATCGTGAAGCACTGTCAACAACTCGATCACGGTGCTGCGCTTACTTGCAGCAGTCTTAGCAAGCGCGACCCGATCATGAACAAGTGCGTCGATCTCGTCCATCGACCAGTGCGATAATGCGGGATAGCCGCTGCCGAGAGTAATGCGATCAAATACGGTTAGCGGTGATTCGGTTAGATCATATTGCGTACTGCGTATTGCGTGCGGCAATTCGCTTTCCTGCACCTTGCCCCTTGAAACTTGTATCTTCACTTCTCTGCCAAACTTATCCGTGCTGGTTAATTCGCTATCCTTCACCGAAAACACAAACGCGCC
>JBGQGR010000427.1:0-3584 GCA_041497495.1 Anaerolineae bacterium
AGGCCGAAGGTTCGCTCGATCATGGTTTGATCGAAGTTCGCGCCGCGCGAGGCCAGCACCGCTTGCCATGAAGCGATCGAGTGCGGTTCGCTATCGACCATCAGGCCGTCGAGATCAAAGAGGATGGCTTCAATCATTGGAAAAAGAATTAACTGCCACCCTGCACACAGCGGGCAGGGCAAGCGGCGCGAAAACGCCAAGTTTCATTTATTCCTCTTTGCGCCTAGGTGTCTTGGCGGTTCAATATTAATCCTGCCATTCGAGTTCGTAGTCGTCGCCGATCCAAACCGTGTCGCCTTCTTTGACGCCCGCGGCGCGCAGCGCATCGATGATGCCGAGTTTGGTGATGCCTTTGTGGAAGGACATCAACGATTCTTCCGAATCGAAGCGATGGCGCAGCGCGAGTTTTTCCACCGGCTGGCCGGTGACGTGCCAACTGGCATCGGGCGCGCGAGTGATGCTGAAGGGCATTTTTTCTGCGGCGCGAATGACTGGCACTTCTTCGACGACCACCGGTTGCGGAATCGGCAGGTCGCGCAGCAACTGCGCGGCGCGATATAACACTTCGCGCGTGCCCGCGTGCGTCGCGGCCGAGATCGCCATGGCTTCAAAATCTTTTTTGTTAAAGGCCGCTTTGATGCGCGGCCACTGCTCTTTGGCTTCCGGCAGATCGATCTTGTTGAAGGCGACGATCTGCGGCTTCTCGATCAAACCATGCCCGAAGGCTTTCAACTCTGCATTGATCGTGTGGAAGTTCTGCATTGGATCGGGCTGCGATCCATCGAGGACGTGAATCAACACGCGGGTGCGTTCGATGTGGCGCAGAAATTCGATGCCGAGTCCTTTGCCTAAATTTGCGCCTTCGATCAAGCCGGGAATGTCGGCGGTGACGAGCGAGGTTTCATTATCAAGATCGACAACCCCGAGATTGGGTTCGAGCGTAGTAAACGGATAATCGGCGATCTTCGGTCGCGCCGATGTGGTCGCAGCCAAGAGCGTAGACTTGCCCGCATTCGGCAAGCCAACCAAGCCCACGTCCGCGATCAATTTCAATTCCAGTTCGAGCGTGCGGACTTCGCCGGGCAGGCCGTTGGTCGCCATGCGCGGCGCTTGATTCGTCGAGGTGGCAAAATGTTGATTGCCTTTGCCGGGTGTGCCGCCCTTGGCGACGATCAATTCCATCTTCGATTCAGACAGATCGCCTAACACGGCATGCGTCGCAGCATCCCGCACGATGGTGCCCGGTGGCACGGCCAACCAGATATCGGCACCGGCCGGGCCGCTCTGATTCTTCACGCGGCCAGCTTTGCCATCGCCGGCCTTGAATTTGTGATGATGGCGGAAGTGCGAGAGCGTGTTGACTTTGGCATCGACGTATAAGATGACGCTGCCGCCGTGACCGCCATCGCCGCCGGACGGTCCGCCAAATGGCACAAACTTCTCGCGGCGAAAAGCTACCGCGCCATCGCCGCCGTCACCAGCCTTTACTTCAATTTGGGCTGTGTCAAAAAACATAGGGCTCGTTCGTCGATCGGATTGAGTGAGAACTAATCGTACCACAGAACGTCGATGTGCAATGATCGATCTCGATCGGCTAGTACCTGCGGCCGATCGGTCTTACCGCAGCCCGATCGGTTTGACATTCAGCGGGCAGCTCATCTATAATCAGCCTTATCTTCGAGCCACTAGTCGATCGACGAAAGGAGAATTCATATGGGCAGCACGCATGAAGACACGTTGGCAATGATGCAGGGCAAGCCGGGCAAGCCTAAAGGCAAGGAGGCTCGACAACAGTGGGACGAACGGGATAAGTATTTTTCCACTCGGCGGATTGTTCAGGTCATAATCCTGTTGGCGGTGATCGCCTGGCTGGTGTTGTTAGGCTGGGTGTTCGTGGTGGCAGTGATTACCAAGTCTGAGGTGAAGGCCTTGGCGGTTGGTGCCGATCTCTCGATTATCCTGGCGCCGATCATTGCGGCCGCGGCAGGCGTCGAACGGATGCTGGAGACGATCTTTAATATAGTCGAAGGTAGCTGGAAGACACTGATCGCGTATCTGGGTTATGGCTTCCGCTGGTTGAAGTCAGCGGAAGTGGAAGTTTCCGAAGCGCGTCAATGGCTCAGTAATACGGCCGCGATCTATAATTCAACTTCGGCGCAATATAACACGGAGATGGCTTCGCTAATGAAGTTGGCAAGCGATCCCAATAAGCCGCAATTGGCTGTGACGAATTTGCCCCCCGAGATCAGTCAACGCATGGGTGTTCTGGCGCAGGAAGCGGCTCAGAAGACTGAGCAAGTGCAGCAACTCATGGCCGCCGCGCAGGCGCGTTTATCAGCGGCGGAATCGAAGTTGGGCGGCCTGACCGATTCACAAGGCTACAAGAGTTCCAAAGCGGCCGTCTCGATTGTGCTGGGTTTGATGTTAGGCATCATCGTGGCAACGGTTGGTCAACTGCAGATGTTCGCGTTGTTGGGTATTGCACTGGTGCCGGCAAGGATCGATGTGCTCATTACCGGCTTGGTGATTGGCAGCGGATCTTATCCGGTGCACTCGCTGGTTGGAATTTTGCAGCAGGGCAAGAATGCGTTGGATGGATTGCAGGGCTATCTCAATAACGCGACGCCGGGTGCGGCGAAGAATCCACCCAGCGGACAAGCGACGAGCTTCCCAACCGCAGGACCAGGGCCAGTTGCGCCGTTTGCCGCCACACCGGCTCAAGCAGCCGCAGAGATATCAGCCGCGCAGTCAACTCAGCCACCGGCAACGCCGGGGCCGTTGGGGTAAAACTTTATTTTGTGTAATCTCATCGTGAGCAAAGTCCCTAGATGGCAAAGCCCTCTTAGGATGTGCCACGAAGCAATCTGCTAATCGATCAGGAGATTGCTTCGTCGCGCTACGCGCAATGACGCTTCAAATACAAAGCCGTGCTCCGATAGCGCGGCTTTTTTTGTTGATGATGCAATGACATTGGGCTGCCGTTGCTGCGACGGATCATTACTGAGTTTGTTGATTCGGGACGTTCACTCGATCGTGCGGGTTGAGTGAATTCAGATCGAAGATGCAATCGTTAAGCGAACCATGCCCATCGGGGCATTGCAGATAACCGTCGGAGAATTTCAGCGGCTTGCCGCAGGCTGGACAAAACCACAAGCCTTTCGGTCGATTGACCCGCTGCACCAGCGGCTCTTCCGGCACACGCTCGATAAAGCGGGCTTGGAAGCGCGCATACAATGATTTGCTGAGCAGCATCTTGCCGCGCTCGCAAAACATCGAGTTGTTTTGGGGAATCATTTTATCGCCGCATTTGGGACAGTGCATGATTAGTCTCTGATTTTAGATTTTCGATACAAGGGATTCTGCTGAATGCATTCCACTTAACCGCCTGTATCTTGGGTTAAAGTATAGTTCGATTCAACCTCAAGTCAAGCACGCCTCGATCATCGATCGTCGTCGTCGGCAATTTTCAAAATCAGAAACACGACCTGCATCAGAGGCCGAGTTTTCTTGTGGTGAGTTGGGCGGGAGCGCTGGCGAAGCGGTGCTTCAGTCCATCTTCCGCGAAGTCACAATATCCAGCAAAT
>JBGQGR010000428.1:0-3571 GCA_041497495.1 Anaerolineae bacterium
CGGTCAGAATCCCAGCGGTGATCAAGTCAGGCCCGGCGGTGCGCCAGGCACAGCCGGCGGCGATGACTCGCTTAAGCGTTTAGGGGAGTTGGATGATCTGCGCAAGCGCGGCGCAATCAGCGATCAAGAATATCATGACGCTAAGGCCAAGATTCTCGGCAAGTTATAGACTCACCTGCACCGTCATTCTGAGCGCAGTCCCTAGATGGCACAGCACTCTAGGGATGTGCCACGAAGCAATCTCTTAGACAAACTCGGAGATTACATTCTCGCAAAAGACGCTCCTCGCAATGACGCCTGAACTGTGCCAATGGTGTTTTAGATTAACTGTTTGTTGCTACACTTTAGCCTGGCTGGTTATTGAGGCGTTAACCTCATGTCAGATTACATCACCCGCCAACAGATCGATGAAGCAGTTGCCCTGATCCGACAACGCACACGCCAGCAGCCGGAGTTTGGCATTGTGCTCGGCTCGGGCTTGGGTGACTTAGCCGATGCAGTCGAGCAGCCGGATATTATTCCATTCGCCGATATTCCGCACTTCCCGATCTCGTCCGTGCTCGGCCATGCCGGTCGAATGTTAATCGGGCAGCTGGCGGGCCGATCGGTTTTGGTGATGCAGGGCCGCGTGCATTTTTACGAAGGCTATTCGATGGGTCAGGTGACGTTCCCGATCAGGCTGATGCAATTTCTTGGGATCAAGATCGTCATTCTTACAAATGCTGCAGGCGGCTTGAATCCCTCTTTCAAAGCGGGTGATGTGATGTTGATTACCGATCAAATAAACTTGATCGGCATGGCCGGTAACAACCCACTGCGCGGCCCGAACGATGAATCATTCGGCACGCGTTTCCCCGATATGTCTGAACCGTACGATGAGCAGCTTAGATCGATCGCGTTACAGACGGCCGCAGAGCATCAGATCGATCTGAAGCAGGGCGTATATATGTGCCTGGCCGGCCCGAGTTTTGAATCGCCGGCCGATATTCGTTTCTTGCGCATGATCGGCGCGGATGCGGTCGGCATGTCGACCGTGCCGGAGACGATCGTCGCGCGGCACGGCGGTCTGCGCGTGCTGGGCTTATCAGGTGTGAGCAATTCGCTGCCACCGGATGGTGTCAAACAAGAAACAACTCACGCCGAAGTCCTCGCCGCGGGCCGCACGCTTGTGCCGAAAATGATCACGATCATTCGCGGCGTGCTGCGCTCGGTTTAGTTGCCATGGTGTTCTTCGTTCAGCTGCTCGCTAATTACGCGGGGTTGATCGTCATCGGCTGCGCCATCGGCGCGGCCATTTATCTGCGCGATATTCTGGCCGCTCGCAGCGAATTACAAACCTCACTCTATTCACTCGAACGGGAAGGGGCCAGCAGCCGCGTCACGCGCGGATCGATCATGGTGGCGCTGTTTATCGGCGTGGCCGTTGTCGCTTACATCTTGGCGAACGTTGTTGCGCCGACATTGCCTTTAGGTTCTTTGAATAGCACACCAACGCCTTCGTTCCTTTTGCCCACTGCCACGGTGACTCCGACGATTCAGCCGACGCCGACACGTAAGCCAACTGCGACGCCAGCGCCAACCAGCACAACGCCACAGCCCAATGTTGCAACCCAAGAACCGCCTACGCCTACGGCGACAACATTCCCGCTGCCGCCCGTATCTTGTTCAGCGCTGAATGTGCAATTGACCGCGCCAACGCCGGGCCAAATTGTATCGGGCGAATTTCAAATGTTTGGCACAGCCGATGCGCCGAATTTTGCTTTTTATAAATTCACGCTGCAAGGTCCGGGCACGAACAATGCCGAATTGACCGCCGGTGAGGCCGTCCGTGATCCTAAACATGCGGCCGTGTTAGGCTCGCTTAACCCGTCGATCTATTTTGATCAGCCCGGTGTCTACCTATTGAGTCTCGTGGTGGTCGATAATACGGGCAGCGAATATCCTCACTGCGTGATGCCGATTATCATTCAACCTCCTCCGCCGTGAGCCTCCGCAGCTCTCCTGTGGTAGAATGATGGCGATGAACAAAGTCTACGTTCGATCGGTGCGTGCTGATGATTTGCCACACTGCTTGGCGATCGATCCAAGTTTTAACACCGATTACGTCTGGCAGATGGAGAGTCGATCGGAAGACGGACAGATCTCGGTCTCATTCCGAACGACGCGCTTACCTCGATCGATGCAAGTGGCTTATCCGCGCGATGCCAAATCTTTAGCCGCCAGCTGGCCGGCCTGCGCCGCGATGCTGATCGCGGATAGTAATCACCACATTGTTGGTTATGCGGCCATCTCTAAGCGCGTACCGCAATCGGCGGTGTGGCTGGATGATCTGGTGGTCGCGCGCACTGCGCGTCGAGATGGCGCAGGCAGTGCCTTGCTCGAGGCGGTGGGCCGCTGGGGTGTGGCGCAAAAAATGAAGTGGCTCATTATGGAGGTTCAGACCAAGAACTATCCGGCGATTTGTTTCTGCCAGAAACACGGCATGACTTTTTGCGGCTTTAGCGATCGACATTTCCAAAATCAAGATATTGCTCTGTTCTTTGCTCAAGCACTGCATTAAATACTGGAACCGTTAGAAGTTTTATGTGTGTTGATGTTTATGATTGGCTCTGTTAATCTGATCTCCGTCCTCGCGCTAATCAACTCCATTCTCTCCACCGGAACTGCGGTCACTGCATTTTCGCTGCTCATGTACATTGTGCGTTACAACTGGCGTGCGCCGGTCGCGCGGGCGTTCAGTGTGCTGCTGGCCTGTGTCATGTTGGTCTATGTCGGCGATGCGATCTTGTATCATGTCAGCGATCAGAAGCCGGCGGAATTGTGGCTGCGCATGCAGTGGATCGGCATTGCGCTCGCGCCGGCTGCCTATCTGCACTTTGCCGATGCAGTCTTGCGGACAACGAATTCGTTTACGCGACTGCGGCGTTGGGGCGTGTACGGTGCTTACGCGCTGGGCGTAGGCTTCATGCTGCTTGCGCTTACAACCGATGTGATTGTGAGCGAAGGCGTCTTGCTCGATTCAGCCCCGCATCTGCGTCCCGGCCCGTTGTTCTGGGTGTATGTCGCTTACTTTGCCATATCGGCCGTCATCGGCTTCATTGCGATCTTGCAGGCGCGCCGCCGCTGTTTGACACCGACCTCGCATCGCCGCATGACGTATCTATTGTTGTCGTCGACCGGCCCTGCGCTGGCTGTCTTTCCTTATTTGCTATTATCCAGCAACAGTGATGCCGCCGTGCCGTTGATTTCATGGATCGCCCTAGTCGCCGGCAACATCATGGTGGCGGCGATGTTGATCGTTATGGGCTACAGTGTCGCTTACTTCGGCGTGCTCGCGCCCGATCGCGTGGTGAAATACCGCTTGGTGCGTTTCCTGTTTCGTGGCCCGATCATGGCCGCGGCAGTTGCCGCTGCCGTCACGCTGTTTACGAAGTTGGAAGAATTTCTCGGCTTGCCCAGCGAAACGCTTACAACGTTAGCGATCGTGTTCTTCATCGTCTTCTTTCAGATTGCACGCGGATCATTTCAGCCGCTGTTGGATGTGATTCTCTTCCGTCAGGATCGCGGCGAA
>JBGQGR010000429.1:0-3563 GCA_041497495.1 Anaerolineae bacterium
CGTCGCCCGATAATTCCGGATGAAACGATGTGACGAGTAAATTGTTTTGCCGCGCGGCAACGATGGCTTGGGCTTTAGCCCGATCGACTGTCGCCAACACTTCGACGCCCGCGCCCACGGCTTCGATCATCGGTGCACGGATGAAGACCGCACGGAACAATCGATGATCGTCAATGCCTTTCACGTCCAGATCAGCCTCGAATGAGTCAACTTGCCGGCCGAAGGCGTTGCGTTGAACTTTCACGTCCATCAACTTCAGCAGTGGTTGATCGCGCCCCACATCTTTAGACATGAAGATCATCCCCGCGCAAGTGCCCCAGATGGGTTTGCCGGACTGCGCCATATCACGGAGCGGATCGATCAAGTTGTACTGCACGGCCAATTTGCCGATCGTCGTCGATTCGCCGCCGGGAATGATCAACCCGTCGAGTCCAGTTAAATCATTGGGTAAACGAACTTCGATCGTTTCCGCGCCAAGCCGCCTGAGAACTTGCTCGTGTTCGATGAATGCGCCTTGTAAAGCGAGCACGCCGATTTTCATTCTAACTTACAACCCTCTATTCAAATACCAGCCGCATCTCATTCGTCGGCTTGAAGCCGAGTGCTTCATAGATCGATCGACCGACCGGGCTGGCATGTAGTGAGACGCGCTTCATGCCCTGCGCGCGACATTCATCCAGCATCGCCACGACGATGCGCCGCGCCAAGCCAACACCTCGATATTCCGGCACGGTGTAAACACTGTGCAGATACGGCAGTCGACCGGTAAAATCGTCGGGCCGCGGTAACCAATCGAGAAACCAGATAGCCCCACTGGCAACAACTTGATCGCTGCCCTCGATCACCCACGCCCGCAGCCGGCCATCGATCAGATGCTGCTGCAAATCGTCCGCGTACTGCTTATCCATCTGATCGAGATCAGCCGGATCGATGGGATGATTCTCTGCTAATGCCATATCCTCAAACATCCAGCGCCGATGCTGCACAAGCGCCGGGATGTCGTCGATGTTGGCTTCGCGGAGTGGAAGCCGATCTACCATCCGCGGGTGGCTAAGCGTTCGGCTTCAGGCAACGACTGAGCCGTGCGACCGACCATCGGCTCGCCCAGATTTTTGCTGACTTCGGCCAGGATATGCGCATCGCGGAAATGCGTGGTCGCGTCTACGATCGCTTTGGCACGCCGCGCCGGATCGCCGCTCTTGAAAATTCCCGATCCGACGAAGTTGCCATCCACACCGAGCTGCATCATCAACGCTGCATCAGCCGGAGTGGCGATGCCACCGGCCGCAAAATTCACCACCGGCAATCGACCGAGCTCTTTGGTCTCGACGACAAGATCATACGGCGCGCCGATCTCTTTAGCGTACGCCATCACTTCTTCCGGCGCCATCGTCTGCAATCTGCGGATCTCGCCCAAGACCGATCGGGCATGCCGCACCGCTTCGACTATATCGCCCGTGCCGGCTTCGCCTTTGGTGCGCATCATCGCCGCGCCTTCGCCAATTCTGCGCAGTGCTTCGCCCAAGTTGCGGCAGCCGCATACAAACGGCACAGTGAAATTATGCTTTTCGATGTGATGCGCTTCATCGGCAGGCGTCAGCACTTCGCTCTCGTCGATGAAGTCGACACCAAGCGCTTCCAAGATCTGCGCTTCGACAAAATGCCCGATGCGGCATTTCGCCATGACCGGGATCGAAACCGCATCGATGATCTTGTTGATCAATTCCGGATCGCTCATGCGCGCTACGCCGCCCTGCGCGCGAATATCGGCCGGCACGCGCTCCAGCGCCATGACCGCGCACGCGCCGGCATCTTCAGCGATCTTAGCTTGATCGGCCGTGACCACATCCATGATGACGCCGCCCTTCAACATTTGCGCCAAGCCGCGTTTAATGACCACTGTTCCCACATCTGGCTGCATAGTCACCCTCCTGAAAGTATTGCGTTGCATGCGATTCAATTCTACCACGAAAAAAATAGAGGCGAGCTAAACTCGCCCCTGCTTTAAACCTCAGAGCGCTAAACTTTATCGCTTAAGATTATTGGCAAGCCCTTAAAATCTGGCTAAGCACAGATTCGAGATCTTGGACAATTTGCTCATTGGTGAATCGTATTATTTGGAAGCCCCGCGCGGACAAGATTTCGTCTCGTTCTTTGTCTTGATCCCGTCGCGCAGAATGAATCTCGCCGTCCACCTCAACAATCAATTCGGCAGTATGGCAGTAGAAGTCTACAATGAATCCATCGATCACTTATTGACGGCGAAAGTGAAAACCGCGTAATCGATTGGCCCGCAGCCGTTGCCAGAGAATCTCTTCGGCTCCAGTCATATGCGCGCGAAATTCTTTTGCGCGCTCAACCTTCACCTTGCTTACTTTTTGTCCAATAACAATATTTCGAATCGGCATCTTTAACCTCTCGCCTATCCCCTCTCCGCCTCGGAGAGGGGATAGTTACCCCTTCCCTATAAGGGAAGGGGACGGGGTTAGGTTTATTCAGCGTCGATGATATTGATCGATCCGATCCCGGCGTTGATGTCCAACGTGATTCGATCGCTGGCCGATGAAAAGCCTTCCGTCTCGTACACGTTATCCCCGATCGATCTCAGCCGCGATCCGGCATTGAATGATCCCAGGCCGCTGTCCAGATCAACATGCACTCCGACGCGGCCGGGCAGGTGAATCTTCAAATTGCCGACACCTCCATCGATGCGCAGCGTGAACTTCCCGGCTGATGGCAACCACACCTCGACCTGCCCCACGCCAACATTGATCTTGCCGCTCGTCAGCGTCAGCTTGCTCAGATCGACCGTCGAGTTGCCGACGCCCATATTGAGATCGAGATCGTAAGTGGCTTTCGGATTCAGGCCAATGGTCCAATGTTCACCCGAATCCCCAAAGAACGGGATGCCAAACGATCCGCTCGATTCATTCAAACGCACATTGGCCCGCGATCCATCGGAGGTCGGTGTGAAATCGATCGAGCCGTAGTAGCTCAAGTCGCCTTCGATCAGATTGCCGGAATCGCCCAGGGCTTTGAGCTCATTCGTGCCGGTGGCAAACCCGATCGAGACACTGGCTGATTGGACATTATTCAGTGGATACTGAATGTGCTGCGTCTGCAGATTACCGGAGAAATTGAGGCCCGGCAAAGCGGGCTGAGCGATCACGACCCACAACACAATCCCCACGACGGCTAAGCCTAAAATACCGCCGATGATCGATCCGGCCACCGAGCGACGCCCGAACAGAATGTCCAGCCCAATGGCGATCAACAGCAGCGGCCACAACCGCCAGATCACGCTCCACGGATTGCCCGTGATCACGTGCAAATTCGAGAGCAGCAGAATGGCTCCCGCGCCGATCAAAATGATCGGCCAAAACAAACTCGGACGATGGTAATTCATCATGCTCCTTTACGCAGAAAGATTACCTTCCGCCCTGTGGCTTGAATGAAAACTTCCAAAGTTTCTTAGGCCTGATCAGGCTGTCTTGCGGATTATTTGACATGACCTGATTCTCCCCCGAAAATGGCTACGCTCTAATTGTACGCTGAATTAAGCA
>JBGQGR010000430.1:0-3560 GCA_041497495.1 Anaerolineae bacterium
CGCGATGAATGATCAATCAACCCACGACGGCAAATTAGCGGATCAGCTGCGGCGTTTGCTCGAAGCCCTCGAAGCGAGCGGGCACGCTATTCTGCCGAGTTCCAATCGTGAATTACTGCAATCCATCGTCGATGCGGCCGCGCGCATTTTCGGCGCGGCGGCAGCCTCGATTGCGCTGCTGAACGAAAAAGATCAAATGTTGGAATTCAAAGTGTCGTACGGCATCGGCAATGAGAACGTCGTCGGCATGCGCCTGCCGATGGACAAGGGCATTGCGGGTTATGTGATCATGACCGGCCAGCCGCTGGCTATCTCCAACTTGCAGCAGGACAAGCGCTTCAACAAAGATTTCGCGCAGACGACCGGCTATGTGCCCAAATCGATCCTGGCGATGCCGATGCTGTATGGTGAGCGTGTGATCGGTGTGATGGAAGTGCTGGACAAGATCAGTTCGCCGTCATTCGGCATGAAGGACATGGAACTGCTGGCGATGTTCGCGCAGCAAGCCGCCATCGCCATTCATCAATCGCAGCAGTACGACATGATCGGTCAAGCGCTGGTGCGCGGCATCAAAGAGTTGACCATGTCCGATCCGGGCGCAGACTCCGCCGAAGTCTTCCAGGTAATCGAAGCGGCGACGATCGAAGATCAGCGCGGGCGCGATCTGTTGGAATTGGCGGAGGTCTTCAACTCAATCGCCGATCTCGGCGAAGCGGAGCGCACGGCCTGTTTGAAAATGTTGGAAGCCTTCCGCGATTTTGCCAAATCAAAATCGGTGTATGCGTAAGGTATATGGCGTGGCGTCATTGCGAGCCCTTCGACTTCGCTCAGGGTAAACTCCGCGCGGAGCAATCTCTAAGATGGTGAGCTGAGATTGCTCACCTGCACTGCTCCGCATTGCGGTGCAAGTGTCGTCGCAAAAGAATGCTCACCTGCCCTGCCTGTTTTGTGCAGGGTCGCAAAGACGGATAAAGGCGTTGAAACATGGCCGATGAACAACAAGCCGAAGAAGAAGTGCGTCCGGCGTGGTCTTCTCAATTTTCACCCGATGTGTTGAAGGCTATTTCTTCACTCGGTCCGCTGGGCGAGATCACGCGCGAGTGGGCCTGGGGCGGCAGCACGGGTAAAGGTGTGAAAGTCGCCGTCGTCGACAGCGGCATTGAGTACGATCATCCCGCCGTTGGCGATGCCGTGAAAGGCGGTGTCATCGTCGAATATGATGGCCGCTTGAAGAATAAGTCGCGCGTTCTGCCGGACGATCAGCCGCGCGACCTGTGCGGCCACGGGACGGCCTGTGCCGGAATTATTCATTTACTGGCGCCGGAGGCAAAGTTGTATAGCGTGCGTGTAATAGGCAAAGACTTTTCAGGTAGGGCGATGCAGTTCGCCGGGGGGCTGCGGTGGGCGATCGAGAACGGGATGCACGTCGTCAACTTGAGTCTTAGTACATCGATGCAAGAATATTACGCGATCTTTCACGAACTTACCGATGATGCGTACTTCCACAATATCGCGCTCGTGTCGGCGGTCAACAACATTCCCGTGCCGAGTTATCCTTCATTGTATTCATCTGTGTTTTCAGTTGCCGCGCACGAAGAGAAAGATCCGTTTACCTTCTATTACAATCCCAATCCGCCGGTCGAGTTTGGCGCACCGGGCATCGACATCGATGTGGCGTGGCTGGACAAAGAGTACACCGTGGGTACGGGCAATAGTTTCGCCGCGCCGCACATCGCCGGGATCGTCACGCTCATCCGATCGAAGCATCCGGAGTTGACGCCATTTCAGATCAAGACGGTATTGTATGCTTGCGCGAATAACGTGGAGCATCACGCCGCCCATTCGCACTCGAAAACTTGAAGAAGTTTGGATAATTGAAACGCCGCTCGATCGAGCGGCGTCTTGTTTTATGCGTAAATATTTTTCTTGGCGATCTATTTGTGTCCCAACAATTTCACCGCAGCCGCTATAGACGGATCGGTGTCAAAGGTGAAAGTGTCCCAATCGGCGAAGGCTTGTACATCGGGGATGATGCCAGTCTGTTCCCAATTGGCATGCGAGTGCTCTGGATCGAATCGCTCCTGCGCAATCCAGAGACGCGATCCATCTTGGAAGTAATAGCCGTGCACTGCTTCGACATTGCCGAGCGTCGTTTGTCCAACGACTTTTGCGCGGCCCATATCTTGCAAGATACCCGGAAAGATTTCGCCCGCGCTCACCGTATCTTCGCCGACCAAGACGATCAGCGGTACCGTTTGTGAGTTGTTGATCGGATCGGCCTTCAAACTGAGTGTGCGCGTAGCCGTTCGACTGACAAAGTGGCCGAGTGTGCCTGCGGTGAAGTAACGCAAGACAGGCACGAGTACGTCGTTCGATCCACCGCCGTTCATCCGATTGTCCAGGATCAGCCCATCGAGCGGGCCGAAATCCTCCAAAGCCTTTTTAACCTGGGCTGGAATGGTTTCATCGTAAAATGTCGGCAGGAAAATATAGCCGATACGCGAGCCATCGGTCGTCGAAACTAAGCGCGTATCGACCGGCAAGGGCGCGTTGATCCGATAGCGGATCAACGTGATGTCACGCGGAGATTGACCGGGCGATTGAACGGTCAACACGACGGCCGAACACTCCGGGCCGCGGATTCGCTGGGGATATGATTCGCCGTTCTCAACTACCGGCTGGCCGTCTACTGCCAGAATATCATCATGTGGGTGCAGCCGTCCGTCGTGAGCTGCTGATGAGTCGGGAAACAGCGCCAGCACCGTATCGCGGTTTTTCGCCGGCAGCGGTTTGATCAGGACGCCAATACCGACGTAATTGTTCGTCCCGGCCAACTCGGCTTTCGCGGCAGCGAAATCAGCGGGTGATTCGAAGCTCGAATGTTCATCGCCCAACTCCGTAATTAAGTTTTCCATATCGGCGTAAAACTTGTCAGTATCCAAGCCGCTTTCGACGGTGATTCGATACGAGGCAACGATGCCCGGCCAATCGATGCCGTTGAAATCGGGATACAAATAGATCGCGTTGATTTTGTTGACGGTCGCATCGAACACTTTCAATTGCTCGGCCGTAACGATCGAAGGATTGGTGGTAAGACTGGATGTCGGTTTGGCGATTGTGGTGGCGGGCGGAATGGTAGCGATCGGCTTGCCCTGGCAATCCGGCGGCGTGTAAACGACCGGGGCGATCGTGGCCGTCGGCGGAATGATTGTTGCTGGAACTTTGGTGGGCGGTGCGATCGTTGCGGTGGCCGTTGGCGGCGCAGTGGCGGCGATCGGTGAGGGCGTAATTGTGCTGCAGGCTGAAGCGATCAGCGCGAGGAGAATCAGCGCAATGCGTTTGATAGTCATGCCTATGCCTCCCATGATCCGGTTGGCTGTGTTAGATCATAGCACGATTGTTTAGTGAGGCGTATTCAATTTGATCGGGGCAGTTGTAGTTGACGACGTTTCGGATCGAGACTCTTTTACTCTCGCGTGACCGCAGTCAAATTCATGGTGAGCAGGACACCGGGTTTGGGCAGCTCGTTCACTCCAATAACTGTCCGGGCGGGTCGATGA
>JBGQGR010000431.1:0-3550 GCA_041497495.1 Anaerolineae bacterium
CTGTTGAATAAACGCTGAATGAAACGGCCAATTGCATTATCCGATTCAGTATAAAGCAGAAAATGATAATGATTTGGCATCAGGCAATAAGCAGTGACGCCGATTAAAGAATCGGCCAGAAATTTCTTCGCTTGCGACAGCAGGTAGCGATAGTTGTCATCGCTGACAAAAATACGTTCATGGTTGCAGCCACGATTATAAACGTGATAATACTGACCTGCTTTGTGCGCCATGGTGCGTTATTCATAACGAGCCATCCCAGTAAAGGTTACTTTCCATCGGCAGGGATGGCTCACATTCAGCCTTGCGAAGGCAACTGCAGCCTTCGCAAGGGATTGATCTCACAAATTCTTGAATGCGCTGCGACCAGCGTATTCGCCGGTTTCGCCCAAGTCTTCTTCGATGCGGATCAGCTGATTGTACTTGGCAATTCGATCGCTGCGGCAGGGCGCGCCAGTCTTGATCTGTCCCGCGTTCAACGCGACCGCGATGTCGGCGATGGTGGCATCTTCCGTTTCGCCCGATCGATGTGACACGACCACCGACCAGCCCGCGCGTTGTGACATACGCGACGCGTCGATCGCTTCGGTCAGTGTCCCGATCTGATTGACTTTGCACAACAATGAGTTACAGGCCTGCTCTTTAATCGCGCGTTCGACGAACTTCACGTTGGTGACGAGCAAATCATCGCCGACGAGTTGAATCTTCGAGCCGAGTTTTTGATACAACAGCTGCCAGCCAGCCCAATCGTCTTGCGCCAATCCGTCTTCGATCGAGATGATTGGATATTGGACCACCAGTTTGGCATAGAACTCGATCAGCTCGGCGCTGCTCAGCGATTTGCCTTCCTTCGCCAAAACGTATTTGCCGTCTTTGTAGAACTCGCTCGATGCCGGATCCATGCCGAGGTAAATATCCACACCCGGTTTGTAGCCCGCTTTCTCGATCGCTACCATGATCACTTCAAAGGCTTCGGCGTTGCTCTTCAGGCTTGGCGCGAAGCCGCCCTCGTCGCCGACGTTGGTGTTGTAGCCTTTTGATTTCAACACGCTCTTCAGCGCTTGATATGTTTCCGCGCCCCAGCGCAGCGCCTCGGCAAAAGTCGGCGCGCCGACGGGCAGAATCATGAACTCTTGCATGTCGGTGCTGTTCTCGGCGTGCTTGCCGCCGTTGAGAATGTTCAGCATGGGCACGGGCAGAATTCGCGCTTCGACGCCGCCGATATATCGATATAACGGCAGTTCCAAAGAATTGGCGGCGGCCTTTGCGACGGCCAGGCTCACGCCCAAGATCGCATTCGCTCCGAGATTCGCTTTCGTCGGCGTGCCGTCGAGTTCGAGCATCGTCTCATCGATGCCCACTTGATCGGTCGCTTCCATGCCGATGACCTCATCGGCGATTTCGGTCAGCACATGCTCCACGGCTTTAAGCGTGCCCTTGCCGCCGTAACGCGACTTGTCACCATCGCGTAGTTCCAGCGCTTCATTGTCGCCGGTGGACGCGCCCGATGGTACCGCAGCGCGTCCCCATGATCCGTCTTCGAGTGCAACTTCAACCTCGATCGTGGGATTGCCGCGCGAGTCCAGAATCTCGCGGGCATGAATGAATTCGATCGCAGCCATTTTGTTTCTCCTTGAAATTATTGTATCAACCCTAATTCACTAAATTGAGGAAATCCGCCGAACTTGATGAACCAGCCGGCGAATAGGATTGTTGCGAAAATGCAGGCGATCAAAAAGAAGGCCAGGATTGGCTGTTGGCGCAAGTGCTTGCGGCCCCAAATCAAACCGAAGGCGCTGATCCCGGTCGCGATCGGTAAACCCAACGGTACGGTGCCCGCCTCGACGACGCTGATGAAATAATTAAAGCCGTGAATCAATCCGGCGATGATCTCAAAGACCAAATTCGATCGTTGATTTGCGAAAGGATTTTTCCATTGACGGACGATCAGAATAATCATCAGTGCCGTCAAGCCGATGTGCCACAAATAGTGGCTGAGCACTTCATCGAAGAAATGCGTCAGTTGAGCGATATCGCTGGTGGGTATTGTTTCAGTGAGGTGGCCGATCGCGTTGGCCGCTAAATGCATGCCTTGACCTTCGACCCAAAAAGCGGCAGCAATCAAGAACACGATCGTTTCTTTTGCGCCCGGCAGTTTGCCTCGATCGATCTGAAAGAGCAGCCAGTAGATCGGGATCAGAATCAGCGGCGTCAGAATATCGGTGACGTCGCCGTTCTTCATCAGCGGGTAGAGTGCGAATTGTTGATTGAGAAAAGCAGGTGAGACGATCAAGATGGCGAAGACAGCGGCGAAGATCAAAGTCAATCGTGATAAGCGAGTCATCTTTCACCTCGTAGAAAAATAAATTCGATGCATTATACCATTCGTGATGAGTGAAAAGTGAAGCGTGACAAGTGATAACGTGTTACGCGATTCCTGATCCCTGATATCCAATCCCTGATCCCTGAACTTTCATAATTTCATCAAACTCTCCATCGCTCGGCGGTTGCAAATATTCCCAAATATTGCGCACAATATCATCGGGCACGCGTTCTTCTCCAAACGTTTGATTGTCGCGCTGCTGGTTTCGCGACCGGCAAACTTCTAGTGGCTCATCGAACCATACCGCGATCGAGTGCGCCTGATGCTCACGGGCTAACTTGATCGCGTAAGTTCGATACTTGCGGCGGTAATGTGTTGCGTCGAGGATGACGGATCTATCGGATTGTAATAGATCGCGCGCGCGGCGTTCGACATCGGCGAAGACCGCATCGCCATTCAGTGGATTGAGTCCGCCCGATCGAAAATCGATCCGAACTTGATCTGAGCTCACGATGGCTGCCTGAAGGATCGAAGCATTGTTGTGCGACCAGGTGCTTTTACCTGAACACGGCGCGCCGATCAAAACATAGAGAGTTTTCATATCAGTGTCTCCCCTCTCCGCAAATCGTCTTTGCTTTTTGATTTGAGAAGAGGGGCACGGGGTGAGGAATTATGCCGCAATTCCAACTGCGACGGTCAATGGCTCAAGACAATAGAAGCCGGCTCGATCCAACAAATAATCGGGGCAAGCGGAATTAAACGCGCGCGAATAAGTCTGCCAATCTTCTGCGCTGAGAAACGATCGAATCTGTTGGCCTTGATAATTCAACGACAGCCGCCAATATTCCTCAGTCGCTTTCGGCATCGGAGCCACATCTTCAACGGTGTAAGTATGAATCATAATCGACTGCAACTCTGCGAGCCGCAGCCATTCCGGCAAGTGCCGCGCAGCGTGATACCGCTCGATCGATGTTTCACTTTTGCACAGGCTTCTGAAATGTTCGTGCAGTGCGGAGTGTATGCGGCGTTCAAATTCGACGGGCAGCGACAAGATGGGGCAGTGGGCTAGATCGTTTTCAATCACGATGAATCGGCCGCCCGAACGCAAGAGCGGCGTAAGCGATTTGATGCGCGTGAGCGGATCGATTGACGAATGCATCGAGCGGCACAGCCAGATGGCATCGAGTGAATGGTGTTTGATGCCGAGTTGCTCGATGTTGCCGAGGA
>JBGQGR010000432.1:0-3541 GCA_041497495.1 Anaerolineae bacterium
CGCGACAACTCGCGCGCCAGATCGCGCACGTAGACATTCATGCCGCCGGTCTCCTTGCCGCCAAGCGTTGCCAGCGGACAAGTATGCACACTAATCATTGCCACACGTTTAATAGGAGCCATGCTTATTTGCTAACCTTTCACCATTAATGTTTCATTCTTGGCTGTCATTTCGAGCACTTCGACCTCGCTCAGTGTAAACTCCGCGAGAAATCTCTAGTACAAAAGGCGAGTGACATTCATCGATCCAGAGATTTCTCGCCGCAAAAAGCCGCGGCTCGAAATGACAAATTAAACTCAACGTTCAATTGCGACATGATAAATCTGCGTGTCTTTAGCTCCCAACCGATACTTGTAATCTTCATTGCCGCGCAGAAAATCGAACTCGGTGTAGCCCAGCTGGATCGATTCTTCGATCAAGCGCACGACCAGCACAATGCCCGCGCTCAAAGACTGAAATTGCGTTGTTTCCAGTCCCGAATTAAAAACCAAGCGGCGCAAGCCATAATCGAAGCACAAATAAGTGGCCGCTTTGACGCTGTCTACTTCCAAGAACGACAAATGCAAGAAGCCGCCGGCATGCGTGGCCTTGATCATGCTATGAAAGAAGCGCCGCATCGCTGTCGTCATGAAGTCCGACTTATCCGATCGGCTTTGCATCATCAAGTTGATAAATGCTTCAGCCGCTTCAGTCAGATCGTGTTCGTGATCTTGCGAGGTGACCGCGTACCACGTCAAGTTCTCAGCGTTTTCAGCGCGCCGCAGTTTGCGCCGCAGTTCATGGCGCTCTTTCTTATCGAGGCTGTCCAAGTATCCTTCAAACGAGATCGGCAGCAAGATGATCGGGCAGACGACCTGCGGTTCGTCGATCCACTTCCAATGGCACGCAGCTGTTAATGCCGGTAACACCGATCGGGTCAGCGAGGCTTCCGGCACGTTATACAGATCGAGCACATCCCACTGATCGGATTTCGCCAGCGCGCCCAACATCGCATCGAACACTTCGCGCTCGCGGCCGCGCGCGGCGATCAAATCCAGATAATCGGACGCATCCACGCCGCCGATCAAGCGCAGCAAGCGTTTAGGTTCTTCACCGTCTTTGAACGGCTTCGAGACAAGAAACAACGGCGCAATCCCAATGAGTGCGCCGCTGTCGCGAACGGTCATAACAAATAATTCGCCCTCACACAAACAGTCCCACCACGTCTGCTGCCATTCGAGCGTCAGGAAAGGTGTGTCAGCCGCGCTGGTGTGCAGGACAGAATTCCACTCCGAAGCCAAGTCTTTGAATAAGTCCGTGGTCGTTAAAGTCGTAACTTCAAGCATAAATTTTTTAAATCCGTTTCCGTTGATTACACGCTCGAAAGATTATACCTGATGAGATTGAGAGCCGCTAATTACCCCATCCCCAGCCCTTCCCCAGTCGATGAACAAATATCGACCAGAGAAGGGAGTTCATGGCACATTGAATTCGCCAATGATCACATGATCATCGCTCGGCCGTCCGCCTGAATCCAACACCGATAGTCGGCGCAAAGTTGCCAGCAGATACCAGCCCACTTCAACTTGATACTTCCCGCTCGGCGCATCAGACGTGAGCACGACCGCGTAAGGATCATTGACCGTCTGCCCTGCCGACCAACTCGATGTGGGCAGCGTGCCTTGCACCGGCCATTGATCGATCTGCCCGTGCACCTTGCCATCCGGTCCGATCAAATGCACGAACGCGGTGTAATCGTCCGACCATGTTTTCAAGCCGCGCCACGTTAGATCGATGTGGATCGCTTCGCCCAGTTTCGCGGTAGCCCGATCGATCTTCGCATCTATCAGCAAGACTTGATTATCGAAGTTGATCGCATGCCCGATCGCTTCGCCGGAGACCTCGAACGAGCCGATTTCGCAATCGGCAGTGATCGGTGCGAGCCAATGACAGCGAGCAGGTTGTTGAAGATCAAGTCGCAAGGTATAGACGCCATTCATTTCAGGCGCATTGAATTCCAGACGCGACTGTCCAACATTGATTACTTGCTGTGTCGTCGATACGTTCAATCCACTGCTGTTGACGATCGATAGCCTCGCATTCGGGACTAAATCTGCGCCGATCGAATTCAGGCGCAATTCTACATGCGACACCGGAAGCACAGTACCCAATGCATCGAATGAGGTTAAAGCGAATGTTGATCCATATGTCGATCGAGTTTCGTGCGCGAGAGATCCCGGCGAACCGATCGATTTCACTTGTATCGGGCCGACTGCGTGCCACAGCGCGCCGTTGTCAGTTATTAAGCCCTCAGCACGAAACGGCACAAAGAAACCAACGCGCAAAGTGTAGCGGCCGGGCGGCACAAACGGATCGAGCTTGATCTCGTGATAATCGGCCACGGTTTCGCCTTTTGTCCACGCGCCCGTCGGATAATAGCCATCGACCGGATGCGCGCCAGTGTCTTCCCACCAAACGCGACCGGCATCGTCGATTAACTGCAAGCGCAGATGATAGTTCGGTCGAGAGTCATTCACTGCCTGCCAGCCGTATGTGACGCGAATCGGATTGCCGTCATCGATCGAAATACTGGTCAGATCGATTGCGTCGCCGAAGTGTAGATTCACTTGTAAATTCGACGCAACGTAGCCCGGCTGCGTCGAGACTTCCACTAACGGGCCAAGTGATCGCATGTGATACGGCAAGTTCGGCAGGAAGCGTGCGAGATAGACCCGTTGACCCGCAGCAATACGCTTATCCAACTCCTGTCGATAGAGTGACTCATCACCCAGAACTAAAATATCCAGATCGGGGCGGATGTGTTCCGTGACTTGCAAGTAATATAACGGCGCAATCTTTTCACTATCGACCAGCAGCGCGGCCCGATAAAATATGGGCAGCGAGAGGACATAGCGCCCCCACGCCTCTCGATCCGCATTGACGCCGTATTGATTGACGAGCGGAAAGTTGGTGGCGATGAGGGTAATGGGCAGAAGAGAGAAGAGAATGAGGAGGGTTGAGTGATTAGTAATAAGTAAGGCGTGATGCGTGACACTTGCACCGCGCGGCGCGGTTTGCAGTGCAGGTGTGCGTGATAAGTAATGAGCAAGGAGTGAGGATACTTGTGCAAGGGCGAGGCTAATCCAGATCGACACGATGATGAAGGCCGGAATGATAAAGACATCGACATCGGGGACGTTGTAGACAAGGCCATAGAAGATGTAACCCGCAAAAATTCCGAGGGTGATCAACGCCACCCGCCACGAACGTTTGAAAAGTACGATTAAGCCAATCACCGCCGCGATCGATCCGAGAAGGCCGAACTGATCGAGCACGATGCGGCTGACGATGCTCCAGCGAGCCGGATCGCTCCATAGCGAGAGATTCAACGCGCCGCCGAAACGCTGACCAACGATCCAGCCAATCCATTCGCTTATACTCATCGCTGCGCCGTTGTGGAGGGCGGGCCAACGCAGGAGAATAAACAACCACGGCGTCAAGCCAATCAGCAGACAGCCGATGGCCATTAGCCATTGCTTAAGTTTCAATTTCGGCCACGCGA
>JBGQGR010000433.1:0-3526 GCA_041497495.1 Anaerolineae bacterium
GATATCGATGAACTGTATCGCTTGCAGTGGGGCGCGAAGAACACGCGTGGCGCTGACTGGACGAAGTTGAAAACCGAATTCGACGCGCGGCTCGATCGGATGAAGCGCGAGGCGATCAAGTCCGGTTACTTGAAGCCGCAAGCGGTGTATGGTTACTTCCCCGCGCAATCAAATGGCGATGCACTGATCGTGTATGATCCGAATCTCTACGCTTCCAACAACGGGCAAAAATCGTTGAAAGAGATCGCGCGCTTCGAGTTTCCACGGCAATCAAGCCAAGATCATCTGTGCTTAGCGGATTACTTCGCGCCGATCGATTCGGGCGTGATCGATACAGCGGCGTTGCAAGTGGTCACGGTCGGTCGCGGCGCGGATGAGAAATTCAATCAGTTGCAACGCAAAAGTGATTACTCGGAAGCGTACTTCCTGCACGGCCTCGGCGTTGAAACGGCTGAAGCCACCGCCGAGTATGTGCATCAGCACATTCGCCGCGAGTTGAATATCGATGCGAGGCAGGGCAAGCGTTACTCGTGGGGCTATCCGGCGTGCCCCGATATTTCCGATCACACGAAAGTGTTTGCGTTGTTGCCGCAAACGCAGGAACTCGGACTCGAATTGACTGCTGCCTATCAATTGATTCCGGAACAATCGACCGCTGCGATCGTGATCCATCATCCGGCGGCGAAGTATTACGCGGTCGGCGTGAATCGCGTCGAGCAGTTGATGAGCGAATGAAGATCTGACAAAATGACATGCTGACCGGCTGACAAGGTGAGTCAATCAACACTGATCAACTGCGGTCAGTGGCCGGCAGTCTGCGGTCAAATAAATATTCCAAGGGGAGACAATGGCAAAGTTCGATAGCAACTGGGTTCCGAAAACCGCGATGACGATCTTCGCCCATCCGGACGATATGGAGTTTTCCTGCGGGGCGACTTTGGCGAAGTGGGCTAAAGCCGGCTGCGAGATCACGGTTGTGTTGTGCACCAGCGGCAACGTCGGCACACATGATGATGTGAAATATACGAAGGTCTCATTAACTAAGACCCGCGAGCGCGAACAGCGCAACGCGATTAAGCATCTAGGCATCCGGCACATTGAATTTCTGCAGCACAATGATTGCCAACTCGTCGCCGATTTGGAACTGCGTAAAGAATTGACCGGCTTGATCCGCAAATACAAACCCGAAGTGGTGATCTGCGGCGATCCGAACATGGTCTTCTGGGGCGACAATCGCATCAATCATCCCGATCATCGCGCGGCGGCGACGGCGTCGATCGACGCGGTCTTTCCATGTGCTGAAATGGAACTCTTGTGGCCGAAGTTGGGCAAGCCGCACAAAGTGCATGGTATCTACGTTCGCGCGAATGAAGGTATCAATACGTGGATCGATGTCGGCGACACGGTCGATCTGAAGGTCAAGGCACTGCGCGAGCATCACAGCCAACTCGATGAGATGACGGAGTTGGAGACGATGATCCCACAGCGGTTGGCTGAGACGGGCAAAGACAAAGGCATGGCGTTCGCGGAAGCGTTCAGAGTGATTCGTTTGATTGAAGATCATGCAGCCAGCCAAGTCGCGCAAGACAAGAAATGAGGCCGCGTTTTGAGCAACGAGTTTCTTGATCGACTTCGAAATGGTCCAATCCTATGCGATGGCGCGATGGGCACGCAGCTATACGCGCGCGGCATTTCGTTCGAACATTGCTTCGATGAATTGAATCTGTCGCAGCCCGAAGCGATCCTCGACATTCATCGGCGCTACATCGAAGCGGGCGCGGAGATGATCGAGACGAACACGTTCGGCGGCAATCGCTTTCGCTTGATCGAGCACGGACTCGACAACAAGATTGCCGAGATCAATCAATCGGGCGTGAAGTTGGCGCGGCAGGCCGCGAATGAATCGCGCCGCACCGTTTTTGTCGCGGGCTCGGTCGGGCCATTGGGGGTGCGCCTCGCGCCGTTGGGCCGCGTCAATCCATCGGACGCGCATCAAGCCTTCAAGGGACAGATCGCGGCGCTCAATGCGGCGGGCGTCGATCTGTTAATTATCGAAACCTTCAGTGACTTGAATGAGATCGAGCAAGCGATCTTGGCCGCACGTGAAGTGAATCCCGATCTGCCGATCGTCGCTCAAATGACTTTTACCGAAGACGGCTTCACGCCGCTCGGCGAATCGGCCGATCAAGTCGCGCACAAATTGATCGAACTAAACGTCGATGTGTTCGGCGCAAATTGCAGCGTTGGACCGGCGCGCTTGCTGCCCGTTATTCAAGCGCTGACCCGTCACGCGCAAATTTCTGATCGCAAACCGTTCGTGTCGATTCAGCCGAATGCCGGTTGGCCGCAGCGCATTGGCCCGCGCTTGATGTATCCCGCCACGCCCGATTATTTTGGCGATTACACCCGGCGCTTTCTCGAAGCGGGCGCGACGATCATCGGCGGCTGCTGCGGCACCACGCCGAGTCACATTCGATCGATGCGCGCGGCGATCGATGGCGCGTCGGCGCGATCGATCACGATCGATCTGCGCACACACTCAGATCACGCTGCGCCCGATCGATCGAGCGCGCCGATCAAGATCGCACCGACGCCGCTGGCACAGAAGTTTGCCGACAAGAAATTCGTTACCGCGGTCGAAGTCGATCCGCCGCGCGGGCACAATCCGTCGCGCGTCATCGAAGCGGCGCGCGAGTTGAAGCACGCGGGCTTCGATGTGATCAACGTCGCCGATACGCCGATGGCGCGCATGCGCATGAGTGCGTGGGCGTTGGCGCATCTCATTCAACGCGAAGCCGATCTCGAAACGGTCCTGCATTTTCCAACGCGCGGCAGAAATCTGATCCGCGTGCAAGGTGATTTGCTCGCCGCACATGCGTTGGGCATTCGCAACTTGCTGGCGGTGATGGGCGATCCGTCGTCGGTGGGCGATTATCCCGAAGCGAGCGATCAGCACGACATTGTGCCGTCGGGCCTGGTCAAGATGATCAAGCATAATTTGAACGCCGGCACCGATCACTCCGGCACATCAATCGGATCAGCCACCTCGTTTCATGTGGCGGTCGCCGTGAACTTTAATTCAGCTGATCTCGATCGGGAAGTCAAAACCTTCCACAAGAAAATTTTGGCGGGCGCGGATTTCGCCATCTCGCAGCCGGTCTTTGAGATTCGCTGCGTCCGATCGTTCTTCGAGCGTTATCACGAACTATTTGGACGCATCACGATTCCGATTATGGGCGGTGTCCTGCCACCGGCCTCGGTGCGCAACGCGGAATTCCTGCACAACGAACTACCGGGCATGCATCTGCCGGACTGGGCGCTCGATCGGATGCGCACAGCGGTCGATGGGCGGAAGGAAGGCATCAAGATCGCGCAGGAGGCCTTGCTGCAGATGCGCGAATGGCTGCAGGGCGTGTATGTCATGCCGATGTTTGGCCGCTACGATTCGGCAGAAGAAGTAATTGAAGTGGTGAAAGATAAGGGATGAAGGATGAGGGCTGAGGTATGAATAAGCCGCCGAGCGATC
>JBGQGR010000434.1:0-3525 GCA_041497495.1 Anaerolineae bacterium
CGATCGGACTCCGCTCAATCGGTTGTATCTGAAGATCGCGGATCGAATCGCCGCAATGGATGAACCGCAGATCGAAGATTTCGATCTGAAGGACCCCGATCAACTGGCGATCTGGAAGACGGTGCAGATTCTGTTGAACAAAGTCATCTACGCCGATTCGTATTTGCAACAGTAGGGCGCGGCGACACGGCAGTTATATTCGACATGCGAATTCAATCCGTTAATTGTGAGGGCAGCGAGAACTATCATGTTGAATGGCTCGCAGGGGCGTGACAAGTCCAACGCCGTATTGGTCATCGGCGGCGGCGTCGGCGGCATGCGCGCCGCGATCGATGCGGCCGAGGCCGGACTCCAAGTCTATCTTGTCGAGAGCACACCCTCACTGGGTGGCCGTGTCGCTCAGCTGGGCTTCATGTTTCCCACTCACGACTGCGTGCTGTGTCGTGGCACAGCCGATCACGGTTATGGTTGTACCCGCCCCTCGATCTCACCGGCCTTCCTCGATCACAATTTGCATCCCAACATCGAAATTATGACGTTGACCGATGTGGTCGCGTGTGAAGGGCAAGCTGGCGACTTCACGATTCGGCTGCGCCCGCGACCGCAATACGTTGATATGGCTAAGTGCATCAACTGTGGCCGCTGCGCCGAGGTTTGCCCGGTCGAGCGGCCCTCCGGCTTTCAAATGGGTTTGACCACGCGCAAAGCGATCAGCAAATCTGCACCGCGCGCCGTGCCCGATGCTTATTATTTGCTCGACAAGACCGAAGCCTGCGACGACTGCCGCAAATGTGTCGAGGTCTGCCCGACGGCTGCGATCGATCTGAACGCAGTCTCCACTGAACGTGAAGTTCGGGTCGGCGCGGTGATCCTCGCCGTCGGCTTTCAACTGTTCGATCCGCACGAGCTGCAAGAGTTTGGTTTTGGGCGATTCCCCAACGTCATCACGTCGATGCAATACGAACGCCTGGCTTCAGCCTCTGGCCCGACTGAAGGTGTCGTTGCCCGGCCGTCTGATGGCCGCCCGCCCAAAAAGATTGCCTGGCTGCAATGTATCGGGTCGCGCGATCAGAAACATCCCTATTGCTCGGCCATCTGCTGCATGTATGCCACGAAAGAAGCGCTGTTGGCCAAGCAGCGTTTGCCGGGTGTGCAGACCAACATCTTCACCATGGACGAGCGGGCTTTCAACAAGGAATATAACGCATACTATCTGCAAGCCCGCGATCAACACGGCATCCAATATACTCGCTGCCGCATCTCCGAGATTCGCCAAGATCCGATCACGCACGATCTGATTCTGCGTTACCCCTCGGGGCGCTTGCATGGCGAAGCGGCGCTGGGACAAGGCCCGTTGATCGAAGATCGCTTTGACCTGATCGTGCTGGCCGTCGGCGTGCGCCCGCCGCAAGAGGCCGAGTATCTGGCGCGCGTCTTGGATATCGAATTGAACGAATTCGGTTTTTGCCAGACGGATAAATTCACTCCGCTGCAAACATCGCGGCCCGGCGTCTTTGTCTGCGGCGCGTTCGCCTCACCCAAAGAAATCAGCGAGACGATTATCGACGCTTCCGGCGCAGCAGCCGAAGCGATGCGCTTGATGCGCGAGAGTTTGGGCGGATTGCCCTCGTCGCGCGAATATCCATTTGTCGGCCTCAACGACTTCGGCGTCGAAGAGCGCGATGTCTCTCAGGAAGCTGCGCGCTTTGGCGTGTTTGTGTGCGACTGCGGCGGAAGTATCTCGGATGTCGTGAAGACCGCGGACGTTGCGCGCTTCGCCGCCGATCTGGCCGACGTCATTCATGTCGAGTTATTGCCCTTTGCCTGTTTCCCCGATGGCATGAATCACATTCGCCGAACCATTCACGAGCTGGGACTCAATCGAGTGGTTATCGGAGCCTGCAGCCACCGCACGCACGAATCATTGTTTCAACGGATTGCGCGCGAGGCCGGACTGAATCCGTATGTTATGGAGATGGTGAACCTGCGCGAGCAGTGCGCCTGGGTGCATGCCGCTGAACCCGATCGGGCCACACGCAAAGCGAAAGAATTGATCCGTGTAGGTGTGGAGCGCGTTCGACGAGCTACGCCCATCGCCAAGCAGGCACGCGCGCCGATCCGCCGCGCCGTGGTGATCGGCGGCGGTGTATCCGGCATGACGGCGGCTCTCACCATTGCCGACAGCGGTTTCGATGTCGATCTCATCGAAAAGACCGATGCACTGGGCGGCAACCTGCATCATATTTATTTTGTGGCCGAAGGCGCTAATCCACAGCGTTTACTGCGCGATCTGATCAATCGCACCATCGGGCATGAGCGCATCAGTGTGCATGTGCGCAGCGAAGTCGTCCAACACACCGGCAGCCTCGGCGCATTCCGATCGGTAGTGCACACCCGATCGGCCAACGGTGCGATCGCCACCAGCGAGATCGACCACGGCGTGATGATCGTCGCGACCGGCGGACACGAGTCGCACTCCACGCCCTATCAACAAACGGGCGATGCGCGGATCGTGGCGATGTCAGAACTGGAAGAGCGCATCGTCCACCAGCCGGAAAGCATCACGGCCATGAACCAAGTAGTGATGATTCAATGTGTGCGGCCAGAAGGTGCGCCGGATTATTGTTCACGGACGTGCTGCACCAACTCCCTGAAGAATGCGATTCGCATCAAAATGTTGAATCCGAATTGCCGCGTGACGATCTTGTATAAGGACATCATCACGTATGGCTTCCGTGAAAAGTATTATCTGGAAGCGCGCAAACGGAATGTCTTGTTTGTGCGTTACACGGAGAATGATCGACCGACCGTGCGCGTCGAGGGGCACGCGATCAAAGTCACGATGCACGAGTACATCTTCGGTGAGACGCTGGAGTTCGAGCCGGATCTCGTCGCGTTGAGCATGTCGATCAGCCCGGCTGACGATGCGGCTTCGCTCGCTCAGACGCTGCATTTGCCGCTCTCGTCCGAAGGCTTTTTCCTCGAAGCGCATCTGAAAATGCGCCCAATGGATTTTATGGAAGAAGGCATTTTTCTGGCGGGCATGGCCCACTATCCCAAATTCATCGAAGAGTGCATGGCCAATGCGTTGGCCGCCGCCGGTCGGGCGCTGACGGTGTTGTCCAAAGATGTGATCTATCTTGGCGGTAGCATTGCCGTCGTCGAGGCGGGCAAATGCACCGGCTGTCTGACGTGTGTCCGGACGTGTCCGTTCGGTATCCCGCAGATCCGCACTGACTTCAAAGGCGTTGGGGGGCTCGGCGGTGCGGCCTGGATCGATCCGGCCCGCTGCCAGGGCTGCGGCACGTGCAGCGCCGAATGCCCGGCCAAAGCGATCCAGTTGTTGAACTATCGGGACGATCAATTGATGTGCGGCTTGGGAACCTGGCAGAGCGAAATCGGTGTTGAGCTGTCAGTGGCTTAGCTGCGACGAAGTAAATCTTCAAGACTAACCATAGGAAAGCAAACGTCGTGAGTTCTAACGGTCACTTCGAACCTGAGATTACTGCCTTCACCTGTATCTAC
>JBGQGR010000435.1:0-3522 GCA_041497495.1 Anaerolineae bacterium
CGTCGCATTCAATTGCCGCGCTTGATACAAGGCTTGTGCATCTTCAACTTGATCGTTTAGCGAATCTTCAAGCAGCGCGTGCAGCTCTTGGCCTTCGCGCCGCAAGCGTCGTTCACGCAGCCGCAGGCCCACTTGCTCCGCGTCTTGATCGATCGCTTCGCTGGTTGATCCGCCGGGCACTTTGATCGCGTCGTTGATCAACGCTGACAAATGATCGTGCAGCGTCGGATCAAGCTCTGAGCGTAAACTCTCCTCATCAACGCTCGTTGAGTGACTTAAGCTTGCTAAAAAGGCCTTAAAAACTTCTCGATTAGCGGCCTCTGCAAAATCCTCCATGTTCAACGCGGGCAGTTCGGCGCGGCTGAGCGCATCATCAATGACCTTCAGCGTATCCGATCGATGCAGCAGCGTCGATAAACAATACTGTTCCACATCAGCCGCATCGTGTTTGATCGGCTCGATCGGCTTGGGGCCGGAACGTGTTCTCGATCGAGCCTGTGTTGAAACCGCCACGCGCATTTGATCGAACATGGATCGCTCATCGACTTTCAATTTGCGCGCGAGTTGCTGAACGTAAACATTTTGCTCAACCGGATTGGTAATGTCGCGGATGATCGGCAGCGCTTGATTGGCGATGGTCGCCTTCTCTTTGGGATCGTTCAGGTTTCTGCCCGCCGTCAATGAATCGATCACAAATTGCGCCACAGGCGGCGCTTGATCGACCAGCGTGTTCCACTGAGCTGGATCGTGCTGCATCACTTCGTCCGGGTCTTGACCACCGGGCAGTGTGAGTACGCGCAGATCAATATCCAATTTGCTCGCGTTTCCGATCAAGCCGCGCGCATCGAAGACCGGCTGGATCTCGCGATCGAGCGACTCGCGAGCCACGTCGAGGCCGCGCAGCATCGCATTGATCCCGGCTGTATCTGGATCGAGTGCCAGCACAATTCTCTTGGTTAGTTTTTGCAATTGCTTGAACTGCAGCTCGGTTAAGGCTGTACCCAGCGAGGCGACGACGTTGGCAAAACCAAATTGGTGCGCCGCTAACGCATCCATATAACCTTCGACGATGACCGCCACCTTCTGATCGCGGATCGTGGTGCGCGCGGCGTGCAAGCCGTACAACGTGCGGCTCTTATCGAATAACGCGCTTTGCGGCGAGTTCAAATACTTCGGTTCGTCACCGTCTTTCAGCGCGCGCGCGCCGAATCCGATCGGGCGGCCTTTGCCATCGTGGATCGGGATCATCAATCGGTTGCGGAATCGATCGAAGACGTTGCCATCATCGCGGCTGACCAGCAAGCCCGCATCGATCAGTTCTTCGCGGGTGAAGCCTTTATCGCGCAGCTGATTTTCTAAAGCGTGCCAATCCTCCGGCGCATAACCAAGTTGAAACGTCTCGCTCGTCTTCGCGGTGATACCGCGCTTTGATAAGTGATCGCGGGCGGCTTGAGCGTTTGGATTGTTGTTGAGCAGGAAGTTGTACCACTGAGCGGCGGCAGTCACTGCCTCACGCAGCCGCGCGATGTGCTGATCTTCGATCTCGGCGCCGGGCTGGCGTTCGACGACCTCGATGCCCGCTTTGCGGCCCAATTCATGCAGCGCATCTTTGAATTCCAGGCCGTCGCGCTTCATCACGTACGTGATCACATCGCCGCCGGTGTTGCACGCACCGAAACATTTCCATGTGCCAGTCTCCGGCCACACGACAAACGATGGTGTGCGGCTGTTAGCATGAAATGGACAGAACCCGGTGTAGGTTCGTCCGCTCTTTTTCAGCTTCACCGTCTCGGAGACGATGTCGACGATGTCGATGCGATCTTTAATGTCGTCGATGACGGTCATGGGGCCGATGGCTTATCGCTGATAGCAAATAGTTGTTGAATGGCATTGATCATTTCTTTCGTTTTACTTTGACTGATTTACGAGTTGACTTCGCTTTAGCGGCTGACTTGCGCTTCGTGATCTTCTTCGCCGCTTTGGTTTTCAGCGCTGAAGCTTGGTACAGCTTCTTCAACTGCTTCAGCAGCGCGTCCCACTCGGCGCCGACACGATCGACTTCTTCCGGCAGCGCGAAGTCATCGACGATCACTTTCGTCCCCTTGGCTGTTTTCTCCAACCGGAAAACTGTCAGGTCTTCCGGCAGCAGGTGATCGTGGCGATCCCAATGGATGGCGACTTCTCGATTAGGCATCAAGCGCTTATAGACACCGCGCACTTCACGATCGCCGCGGACCGTTACAACCGCGCCGCCGATGCGCGCATCGGATTCGGCGCGATCGGCTCTCCACCGCATGAGTTCCTGAGCGTTGATCAGAGCTTTGTAAATTTTGGCAGGTGTAGCATTGATCGTGATCGATTTTTCGAGGATGATGATTTGTGGCATGACCTACCTCCTGTATGAGCGCTGCTTAGATTATACGATCAATTGGACAGACAAGCCAAACAGCCGATCGGGTGTGATCGGCGGTTTGAGAGTCTATTT
This sequence comes from Anaerolineae bacterium, assembly GCA_041497495.1. Lineage (GTDB taxonomy): Bacteria > Chloroflexota > Anaerolineae > Fen-1058 > Fen-1058 > JBGQGR01. The sequence goes on from JBGQGR010000435.1 coordinate 2,486, forward strand.
GCTGTAGGGCAAGATGCCATCTTGCTTTATTTATCGCGGGTCGTCGATCCGAGTGCAGCCTGCGCCGCCGCCAATCGCGCGATCGGCACACGGAAGGGTGAGCAGCTCACGTAATTCAAGCCCGCTCGATGGCAAAACTCGATCGAGGACGGATCGCCACCGTGCTCGCCGCAGATGCCCACTTCGAGTCCCGGTCGAGCGGCGCGGCCATTCTTCACCGCCATTTCGATCAATTGGCCAACGCCCGTTTGATCGAGCTGCTGGAACGGATTGGCGGGCAGAATCTTGTCTTCGACATAGCGCAGCAAGAATTTACCTTCGGCATCATCACGTGAGTAACCATACGTCGTCTGCGTGAGATCGTTCGTGCCGAACGAGAAGAACTGCGCATACTTGGCGATCTCGGCCGCGGTCAACGCCGCGCGCGGCACTTCGATCATCGTGCCGAACTTGTATTCGACGTCGACGCCCTTCTCCTGCATCACCTGCTTGGCAACTTCTTCGAGCGCGCCCTGAGACACAGCGAGTTCGTTGTAATGTCCGGTGAGGGGGATCATTACTTCGGGCTTGACCTTCACCCCTTTGGCTTGCATGAGGCAGGCCGCTTCGAAGATCGCGCGCACTTGCATCTTAAGAATGTCGGGATAGGTGATGCCCAAGCGAATGCCGCGCAGACCGAGCATCGGATTCGCTTCACGCATCGATTCGACCGCGGCCAGCATCGTTTCAGCCTCTTTCAACTTCTTGCCCTTCTTGCCGAGCGCGTGCATTTCAGTCACCGTTACCAACAGTTCATCATGCGACGGCAGGAATTCGTGCAGCGGCGGATCGATCAAGCGAATGATGACCGGTAGACCATCCATGACTTTGAAGATACCTTCGAAGTCTTTGCGCTGCATCGGTAACAACTTGGTGAGTGCCGCTTTGTAGAGTTTCACTGCAATCGATGAAGTCACGGCTTTCTTTGCCGCGGCTTGCGCCTTCTTGGCATCCTTGTTATCGGGCCGCTTTTCCAAATCCGATTCGGTACGCGCCAG
>JBGQGR010000436.1:0-3521 GCA_041497495.1 Anaerolineae bacterium
ACGATGGTTCTCAAGGTGCAGTATCATGGACGGTTACTCAAACAATTTTCTTTCCCATTTGTGGGCAAACTGAAACTGTAAGCAATCACCTGGCGGTTATCTTTCCGTCACTGTCGTCAGCACTCATGTGACGGTTAGCAATTAGTGATTAGTAAAAAATTCGTCTACTATTTGCTAATACTATTCATTAGCCTTTCAACAGATCGATCGCTTCCGCATCGATTGAAGTTCGATCGCGGTACACGCTGAGGATCAGCGCCAGGCCGGCGACGGCTTCCGCCGCCGCGACGACGAGCACGAACAGTGCGAACACTTGGCCGCTCATATCGGTCGGGCCGAGATAGCGCCAGAACGCGACGAGATTGATATTCACCGCATTCAGCATCAACTCGACGCCCATCAAAATGCCGACGGCATTCCGGCGCGCCAGGACGCCGTACACTCCGATGCAGAACAGCGCCGCGCCGACGACTAAGTACCAACTCAGTGGAATCATTGCACTTGCTCCTCAAACTTCAATCAGTTCCAGCGGCAGTTGTACTGCTGCGGCGGAACTCTGAAAGTAACTCTCCGCTATTCGCCCTTCTTGCGCTCGCGGGCGATATAGATCGCGCCGATCATCGCCGCCAACAGCAATACCGAAGCGACTTCAAACGGCAGGACAAACTGTCCCACGATCGATTGACCGAGCTGAATGACGTTATCCGATGGGACATCGGCTGTCACGGCCTGGAATTGGAAACTGGTTAACACTCGGATCAAGATGAACAGCATGGCCGCTGCCACTACCGCGGCCAACCCGGATTGCGAGTTCAGCGTTGGGCCTTTCGGCTCCATCATGCCGCGCGTCAACATCACCGCGAAGATGATCAAGATCGCAATCGCGCCGATGTAGACGATCACCTGCACCGCCGCCAGGAAACCCGCTTCAAGCAGCACGAACAACAACGCCACGCCGAATAAACAGATCACCAGATACAGCGCGGCATGGAACATCGTTTTGGTCGTCACCACTCGCAAGCCGGAGACCAGCGTGATGATCGCAAACAAGATGAAAAAGAATTGAGTGATTGTCATGGTCTATCGCCTACGTTAGTCCCCGCAGCGAAGCGGAGTGGGATCGCTTATCGCATATCGCAAATCTAGTTCGCCTGCGCCGATGCGGGTGCAGCGGCTTTGTCTTCCGGCAGGCGCGTGATCGTGCGTCGATCATCGATGCCCCGGCGCGCGCCGCGCCCCAGCAAGCCGAAGGCAATGAACAGCATCACCAAGTTCACCGCGAACAAGATCAAGCCCCACACCCATGGATTGCCGTCGGGCGTGAAATGCAGCATCGTGCGCACAATCGTGTCGGCCACCGCGACGACCAACAGATTCACTAACGACAGCGGCACCAGGAATTTCCAGTTAAAGGCCATCAGCTGATCGATGCGGAAGCGGGGCAGCGTGCCGCGGATCCACATCATAATGAAGAAGATCGCGCCCGACTTGATGAGGAACCAAACGTACGGCGGCAGGATCGGACCTTCCCAACCATTCAAGAACACTGTAGCAAACACCGCGCACACCGCAAACGCATGCACGAACTCGCCCAGGAAGAACATCGAGAATTTCATCGCCGAATATTCGATGTGATAACCGGCCACAATTTCCGACTCGGCTTCGACTAGATCGAACGGCGTGCGGCCTGATTCGGCGACGCCGCTGATGAAAAAGATTATCGCGGTGGCAAACAGCGGGAAGATAAACGGCACCGTCTGCGCCTGAACGATCTGCGTCATCTGCATGGTGCCTGCCAGCATGACCACGACGGTGATGCTCAACACTTGCGGCACTTCATAGGAGAGCAATTCAGCCACGGCGCGAAATGCACCGACCAATGCATATTTGTTATTGCTGCTCCAGCCCGCCATCAAAATCGCGATCAGCGACACCGCGCCGACCGCGAGAATGTAGAAAATACCAATGTTCAGATCAGCGCCAGCCAGCGCACCATGACCCGTATCCGGGCCGAATGGAATCACGGCATACACCAGCATCGCGGCGACGGCGGCGACCAGCGGCGCCAGGTTAAACACCGCTTTATCCGCACCCGCCGGCACGGTATCTTCTTTTACGATCATTTTGATGCCATCCGCGATCGGGAGCAGAATGCCCCACGGACCGGCCACGTTGGGGCCAAGTCGATCTTGAATGCGCGCCACCACTTTGCGTTCGATCCAGGTTAAGATCATGAAGATGAGCAGTGCAAACGTTCCCAGCAAGGCCGCACGTAACACGGCCATAATCAGCTCGACAAACCAATCGGCTAAATGCAAACCGCCCGCGCCCAAAAGGGTACGCAGGAAATTGGCAATGATAATGAAGATGTCGTTGACTGGATTCATAATCGGTGCCTCACAACAAACGCCCCACTCCCGAGTCATCGGGGGCGGGGCTGTCTGGGCTCATCGCCCGAAATCTAGGCCCACTCAAGGGCTCCCTTGCGCCACACGTAAATCAAGCCGCCGGCCAAGATCAGCACGAACAAGATCATCTCCAACAGCGGGAAGATATTGCCAAATTGTTTATAAGCCACGGCCCACGGAAACAAGAAGACAGTTTCAATATCGAAGATGGCGAAGACCAGCGCGTAAATGTAATACTGCGCTTTGAACTGTACCCACGTCTCGCCGACCGTCTCCATGCCACATTCGTAAGTTTCACTTTTGATTTTATTGGGTTTCTTGGGAGCGAGCAGCCAATTGAGGATCAGCGGTAGTGCAACTAAGCCGGTGCCGACGATAACGAAGATGCCCACAAATGCAAAATCTTGAAGCACGATTTCCTCCCGACGATCGAGTGCAGGTGAAGTCACTCACAAATTGCGACGGTTATAGTATCACACACCCGATTGTTCTGCAACGCCCGACGGTACGCACTGCGCGCTTTACCGCATGTGTCGAACTTCTGGCTCGCTGCGTCGCGGGCGTATTCTACCACCAACTTTTCGCCTGCGCAAAGCGCTTCAATTAAAATCGATTATACTTGCCTTAGCGTCATTGCAAGGAGCGCAGCGACGAAGCAACACATGCGGTGCAGTGCTCCCGTCTTTTTGCGGCGAGAAATCTGTGTCGATTGTCAAAGAGATTTCTCACTCACCTGCACTGCTCCGCACTGCGGTGCAAGTGTCGTTCGAAATGACAACCGGCTAGCGCATTGGTCATTCGTCATTTGTCATTGGTCATTTCTCATGCCCTTTCATTTCATCGCCGATCCAACTGAATGGAACACCGCCTTAGCCACACTGCCCACGCGGCACGTCTTGCAAGCGTGGGAGTGGGGGCAGTTCAAAAGCCGCTGGGGCTGGTCGCCGCGTTACCTTTTATATGAAGAGAGCGGCCAAACGAGAGGGGCTGCCCTCATTTTACGCCGCACCGTCGGTCGATTTCTCAACATCCTGTACGTCCCCAAAGGCCCGGCGCTGGATTACTCGGATGCCGCATTAGCCGATCGGGTTCTGGGCGAACTGGCCCGGATCG
>JBGQGR010000437.1:0-3521 GCA_041497495.1 Anaerolineae bacterium
AAGAACCAGGCGGGCGTTATGGATAGAATGAATACACCGAGCCACCAGTATCTTAGCTTGAAACTTTTCTTGAATAGCAAACCCAGCGCGATCATCGCACTCAACGCGATCAATACCGACGTCGCGCGCGTCACGAAGATCGAATAGCCGAACAGGAGATACGGAATCACCTGGGCATACACGCTCACCGACAGGCTGCGGATTTGATCGTTTTGAAAATAAGTGGGAAAGAGGTGACCTTCGGGATCGCGAAAGCCGTTGTCGATGAAATCAGCCGCGTTTACAGTGTTGACGGCTTCGTCGGTGAAAAAATAGATCGGGAATTTTTCCAAGCCGATTAAGCGCGTAGCCAGGAAAACCACGAGTCCAGCCACAAACAAGGTTTTGTCTAGAGGCAGCAGCGATTTGAAGCTGAATCGGGCCATAAATGATTGCGGGTCTGACGTGGCGATTCCAGTCAAAGCGGCACGGCGTTTGATCCGCCGCCGATAGAAAATGATGGCAAGGTCAAGCGTGATAGCGATGATGAGCAATAAGAGGAGCGAAATGCTGATCAACGGCGTTCGATTCCGCTGGCTGTTTACTGGCCGCGCCGACCCCAAAATCTCTCGAATGTGGATGTGATTATCCGTGCTCGCTCGAATATCTTTTATCTCGAAGCGCAGTTTCTTCACCGCGATGGTCGAGCCGAAGTCGACGCTGACGGTCGGATCGGGCGGCAAGCCGGTAAAGGTCTGAGTATAAACTTGAGGCGTAGAATTTGCATCGGCAAAAACGTCGACCGTCAAAACGTAATCGAGCGTACCGGTGGTCAGTGTGATGCCGCTCATCGATCGCGGTTGATCGAAAGTGAATTCAAGGAAGGCCGGATTGTCGATCGCTGTGCGTGCCAGGGTGAACATATCGCCATCAAACAAATCGACGAGGCGTCCCGAATCAAAACGGGAATGCAGCACGTGCACGGTTTGCCCGTCGAGCATGATGTCTTCCTGGACAGGCTGCCGCCGTGCTGTGTCTTCGGCGGCAAAGATCGCATCTGCCTGCGCCGAATAGTTCAACCGCACAAAATAAAATCCGTCAGTGCCGTTGGGGTACTTGAGCGTATCTTGCAACCGGATATTTGCGAAGCGCGGATCGCTGAGGGCACGCTGATATTCAATAGGTGTCATGACGAACAGCAGATTGTCGTTGAGATCTAATTTATTCAGGATGTAAGCATCGATGTTAGCCATCCGCACCTGCGGGTTAGCGTTGACAAAGAAGCGCAGCAACACATCGGTGCTATTAGCCCACGTCGGCGTGATCTGAACGATCGTGTTGGGATCCGACTGCGCAATTTCTTTGGCTTCGCTGAAAATTTGCTGCGCGCCGTACTGCAATCCGCCGAGACCGTAATCGTCGTACCAGATTGGTCCGTTCGTTAAGGCATCATACAGCATGTAGAAATTGATCGCACTCAACACCACGAATGATCCGATCGCGATCGATCGAGCGTTGAGGCGCTTGCTTAAAACCGATAGACTGGTGATCAACCCGATCGAGGTGAGCAGCGCCGCCGGAATGACGAAGATCAGCGCGCGATAGACTTGCACTTGCACCAACGCGCCGCCGATCGGCGCGGCCAGCAAGGCAATCAACACGGTCCGGTGGGCTGAGGATCGAAATTTGCGCAGGCATATTGCCAGTCCAATCAAAGCGAAGGGCAGCGTCGGCCACCACAGGTTGCCATACCCTTTCATTTGATGGCGGATGAGATCGCGCGTGTTGTCAGCAGAATACCAATAAGCGGGATTCAATCCGAAAGTGTATTCTTGCCAAAATTGACTGAGTTTGTCGACGACGGTGAGATCTTTTTGCGTCAAATAAGAGTCGAGTATCCGCAGATGATAAAAAGATTCTTGCGGATGCTCGCTTTGAAAGTGAATGTAAGGCACAACCAAGACAACTAAGAAGACGATGCTGCTTACAATCAAGCGCGGGTGACTCCTCAGCGTTTGCCAGTGATAACGCACGTCGGACAATAGCATCAGCGTGCCGGTTGCGACAACCACTAATTGCGCGGGACTATAGGTGTAGAAAGTCAATGCGCCGAAGAACAGGCCGGCGATCAAATTACGCGGCCGGATGTATCGATAGCGTAAATAAAAGTAGAGGAACCACGCATAGAACGCGGTCGCCTCGACGGTTTCAAACGCGGTGCGCGAATGGAGGAACCACGCGGGCGTGATCGATAAGATCAACGTACCGATCCACCACCATCGAACTTTAAAGATGTCCCGCAGGATCAACCCGATCGCCACCGCACCCGATAAGGCGATCAGCACTGAGACGGCGCGCGTGACAAAATCGGAAAAGCCGAACAAGAAGTACGGAACGACTTGCGCGTAAACGCTGATACTGAGATTGTAATACGATCCGTTTTGAAAATAAGTTGGGAATGATTCACCGTTGGCGTCGTGGAAGTTGTGCTGCAGAAAGTCGGCGGCTTGGACTGTCTGGATAGCTTCGTCGGTGAAGAAGTAGATCGGGAATTGGGTCAGGCCGGTGAAACGCGTGAGCGCGAAGACGATCACGGCGAGGACGAAGAGTCTGCCGTCGAGCGTCGAACGTTGAGGGCGCAGCTCCGGCGTCGATGACGTAACACGTGGTGAGGCCGCCGTTGAGTGATCAACAGCCGATGCTTCAACGCCGATCGGTGTCGGCAAGGATTGAGCAGATAGCGTTGCAGCCCGATCGATTGTCAGGCCCGATCGGGCTGATGGCTTCTTCGATCGCAGTCCAAGCCAGATCAAGAGGCCGGTTAATGGAACGCCGATAGCGAGCAGTTTACGCAGCCGGTTGTTGCTCATCGATTTCAATGCGACTCGTTTTTTCGGGCGCGCGGATCCATAGCCACGCGGCCAAGCCTAATCCGATCAAAGATACGGCTAAACCAAGCGGCACATCCCACGGGCGATAGCGGAATTCGTAGTGATGGTCACCTGCTGGCGCGGCTGTGCTCAACCATTGACCGGTACCCAGATCAGCCGAAAGGCCATCACGATTCACATACCAGCCATCCCAATTGTTTTCGTGTACGATCAAGGTGCCGGCCGTGTCTGTGTTGCAATCAATGTCAATCTTGCCGCCGAGCGCTTGGACGCCACAGACAATTGAATGTGATCCTGTATCGATAAACGCGTACTCATTTGACGAGTGAGCAATCAAGTCTAAGCCTTCCGGAGCTGGCAATAAGGTTGTATTGGTTTGACTGTGGTTGGCCAGCGTATAAGCCGCTTCAAGGTAAGCCGGTGGGTTCGTTCGGTTTTTCCAACTCCATGGTTCGGCGACATCAGTCAATTTTAATCCAGAATCCAGCGCAATAGGTGTCCAAAAGTGGTAGCCAAAGGGTAAGCTTACCCATTGTACTGTCTGGGGTTTGATCATTTCGACCAGTGAGTAGAAACGATCCGGAATTAGAGCTGTGGTCAACCAGTTTTGGCCAAATTCATACGCGGATTGAAGCGCTCCCATTAATACAA
>JBGQGR010000438.1:0-3513 GCA_041497495.1 Anaerolineae bacterium
CGGCCTGCCGACTGCGTGGATCAGCGTGGTGGATGGCAGCTCAGACAATGTGCTGGCGACGATCTACACCGGCAGCGGCGGCACACACGGCGGTGATCTGTACGGCATTACCGCCGATACCGTGCACAATCTAATCTACGTCAACGCGATCGACGTCGCGCGCGTCTACGTCATCGATGGCGCGACCGATATGCTGACCGGCGATATCCAGATTCTTCGATCGTCTGACCTCACGCCGGTGCCGCTGCGATTGTCGGCCGTCAATCCGATCGCTGGACCTAACACGCATCTGTGGCTCACCAGCAGCAGCACCGAACCGCGCGGGCTCGATCGATTGATCGTCCTGTCCGGCAATTGGCCGTCATTCGGATCGCCGGTTGCGACAGCCGTTCAACCCTCGGCCGAAGGCGGCTTGTTGTTCGATCCGGCCACGTGGAATGTGTTCGCGTCCAACAACAACTCGAACCTGGTGACCTTCTCGCGCGACAATTTGAATTTGTGCCCGACCCCGCTTGCGCCATCAAGTAATGATCTCGTGCCGGTGATACACGAATATCGGCTAGGTAGATTAGGTGATTAGGAAGGTATGAAGGATGAGGGCTAAAGGATGAAATGATACGTGATGAGTGATGCGTGAACCACAAGTGCAACCCTCAATCTCACGGCTGAGATTGAGGGTTGTTTGTTTCCCCACCCCTGGTGACTTCATTTTGATCAAATATCATTAAGTGCAAATCCGTCATCAGGAGAGGGGAATTGTTTGTGGTAGACTCTGGTGCATGTCTCACCGTCAAGCACGTTCCTCAATCCGCATTCCGCGCTTCGCAATTCAAAATCGCTTACTAAAATGGTTCAGACAGAACGCGCGCGATCTGCCGTGGCGGCACGATCGATCGCCATATCGCGTGTGGTTGAGCGAGATGATGCTGCAGCAGACGCAGGTCGAGACGGTGATTCCCTATTACAACCGCTTTCTCGATCGATTCCCCACGCTCGACGATCTCGCCGCCGCATCGATCAACGCTGTGCTCAAACTATGGGAAGGCCTCGGTTATTATGCGCGGGCGCGAAACTTGCACAAAGCCGCGATCAAGATCGTCACCGAACTCAACGGGGAATTTCCCAGCACGGTCGATGGCTTGCTGCAACTTCCCGGCATCGGTCGTTACACGGCGGGCGCGATTGCGAGCCTTGCCTTCGATGTCGATGCGCCCGTGCTCGATGGGAATGTCACACGTGTGTTGTGCCGCCTCTTTGCGATCGGCGCAGAAAACCTCGCGGAGGTTGGACGTGAAGATCGTCAATCGATCCCCAAACCTCCGCGAGGTTCAACGCAAAAAGATTTGTTGGACTTAGCGGCAGCACTGATCCCCAAGGGACGCGCTGGTGAATTCAACGAAGCGCTGATGGAACTCGGCGCGACGATCTGCACGCCGCGCTCACCGCAGTGCGATCGATGTCCGCTCAACAAAATTTGTCTCGCCAAGAAAAAGAATCTGCAAGACAAACTGCCGATCAAGATCAAGCGCAAGCCCGTGCCGCATTATCAAGTAACGGCCGCTGTCATTCGTAAAGGCAATCGAATCTTGATCGCACAGCGGCCATTCGGCGGTCGATTGGGCGGCCTGTGGGAATTTCCCGGCGGCAAACAAGAGCGCGGCGAGACGTTACCGCAATGTCTGCGGCGCGAGATCAAAGAAGAGTTGGGCTTTCGCATCAAAGTTGGTAAGTTCATCACCTCGATCGATCACGCCTACACGCATTTCACCATCACGCTCCACGCGTTCGAGTGTGTAGTCGCGTCGGGATCACCTCACGCGTTGGGCGTCGAACAATTCAAGTGGGCGAGGATGAAGGAACTTGATCGATATGCGTTTGCTAAAACAGATTTGAGAATCATCGCGGCACTGCGAGGCCAAGCATGATCGATCAGGCGGTGTTATGGGATGTGGATGGCACGCTGATTGATTCGGAAGAATATCACTGGCTGGCATGGCGCGAGACGATGATCGGCGAAGGTTATGCCCTCACTCGCGATCAATTCAACGCGACCTTTGGCTGGCGCAACGATGCGATCCTGCGCAAGCTGTTAGGATCGGATCTTTCAGCACGGGAAGCCGATCGCATCGCCACTGAGAAAGAAGTGCGTTATCGCGAACTGGTGTTGAGGCGCGGCATCGAGTTGCTGCCGGGCGTGCAGCACTGGCTCGATCGATTGAAGGCCGATCGGTGGCAGCAGGCCATCGCCTCGTCCGCACCGCGCCAGAACCTCGACGCGATCCTTACTTCAGTGCAGCTTGAAAATCATTTCGACGCGATCGTCTCCGCCGAAGATGTCACGCGCGGCAAACCCGATCCGCAGGTGTTCCTCCTCGCCGCCGAACGACTGGCGGTGCCGCCCCGGCGCTGCATCGTGATCGAGGATTCGCCCGCCGGCATCGAAGGTGCGCAGCGCGCCGGCATGCGCTCGATCGGCGTCGGCGTGAAGCACGCGTCATTACCGGCCGATCGCGTTGTGCGTTCGCTGGCTGAATTGCCGGAAGATGCGCTGGGAGAATTGTTGAGTGGAGAGCGAGGTATGTAGCGTATTGCGCAAAGGATGGTGTAGATTGCGTGCTGCGTAGCGTTTGGCTTAACATTTCGCTCAGCACGACAATCGACAAACGTCACCTTGTCATCTTGTCAGCGTGTCAGCACTTCACGAACTCGCGCTCGAATAGTGCCTTACCGCAAATCGCCAGAACAACGACGAGGCAACGAACAAAATCGCCGCGATGCCAATCGAATACAAAACAAACTCGGCGTTCAAGCGGCCTAACAGCACAGAGGCGGGCACGGTGGTGATGAACGCGATCGGCACGATGAAGGTCAGCAGCACGCGCACCCAAAACGGAAAGATATTCACCGGGAAGCGACCCGCTTCGTAAAAGGTGAAGATCAATTCGGTGATGTTCTCCAACTGCACGAACCAGAACGCCGATGTAATCAGCAGCATGATTAGCGAATACAACATCGTTGCCGCGCACAGGATCAAGACAATGAACATCAGCACGCGATCGAGCGACGGCTGCGACGGCAGATATGGCAGCGCATACAGCACCAAGCCAAGGCCGATCAGCACATCGACGCCGCGAAAGATGTTGATCTTGCGCAGCGACGCATGAAATTGTGAATTGATCGGTTTAGTCAGAATGAAATCCATCGTGCCGGTGCGGATGTGCTCGGTGAAGTCCTGCACGTTGGGCGAGATAAATGTATCGACGAGGCCGATGAACAACTGGAACAAGCCGAGAACGATCAACACCTCATGGAACGTCCAATCGCCGATGTGATCGGTATGCACGAAGAAGATCGTCATCGATGCAATCGTAACTGCTCCGCCGATCAGACTGAGCAGCGTGTACGTCACCACGTTCGCGCGGTATTCCAGATCGCGCAAGATGGCTGACTTATAGAAGATGCCGAGAAGGCGAATGTACCTCATTGAATTCTTTGCCTCTTGACCACAGACCG
>JBGQGR010000439.1:0-3507 GCA_041497495.1 Anaerolineae bacterium
CAGCTTTGGAGACCAAAGCCAAGTCTCATCCAGACAGCGTCGAAGCGATTAACGAACTCGCTGATGCATATGCTGAACAGAACCAATGGAATGAGGCGATTGAGCAGTATCAAATTGCTATCCGATTAGATCCGGCCAATTCGGATTTACTCAATAGCTTGGGGATTGCCTACGAAGAGGCGGGTAGACTCGAAGAAGCTGAAGGAAGTTACAGACATGCCATTGCTCGCAGTCCTGAAAACTCAATGCCCTATTACAATTTGGGAAGCTTGTATGAAAAGCAATCACTTATATCAAATGCTATCCAAGCCTACAAGGACTGCTTGCAACACTCGACTGATTCCAACGAGCGTTCTGAGGTCAGAAATAAGATAGCGAGTCTTACATCAGGGACTTCAACAACACGCCGACGAATTCCTCTTAAGGCGTATGTTATCGGCTTGGTAGTGGTGCTGGCCCTCGCTGTGCTCTTGAGCAACCTTCTATTACCCCACACTCCTGAAGTCACCGATCATTTTAACCGAGCGGATGCCTATTCACAGCAAGGCCAATGGGAGTTGGCTATCGAAGAATACACTCGAGTCATCCAAATTGATCCTCAGGCCGCTCAAGCTTACAATAGTCGCGGGTATGCTTATTTCTCTAAAGGGGACAACGATCAGGCCATTGCCGACTACGACCGCGCCATTGCCCTCGGTGCTGAGAACGCTACAGTTTACGGTAACCGTGGCCAAGCCTATCGCACAATCGGCAAATACGAGCAAGCGATCTCGGATCTCGACAAAGCGATCGCATTCGATTCAAAGCATGCTGCGCTCTACCTCCAGCGCGGGATGGCGTACATCCAAATGCGTGACTTGCAAAAAGCCATCACCGACCTGAACAAGTCGATTGAGCTTAACCCACAATTTGCCAATGCCCACCTGTTTCGCGGCGTAGTAAACATAGGGATGGGGCAAAACGAAAACGCGATCGCCGATCTACAACAAGCTTTGTCACTAGGCTTAGAGCCGGAACTGAAGCAACAAGCGGAAAAACTTTTATTTCAGTTAAAGCCCTAATCTCCTATCACATCTAACATCTCCGCGTGAATGAATCCATTGCTTACCACCCCGTTCGCATGCGGCACAGTCAATTGCTCGCCTTCGATGGTTAACTCACGCCCGATAGCTCATCGACCGAACGGATCATTGCAACAATGCCTCAACTCGATTATTGGTATTGACCAATCTCTCAGCCAACAGTCGCGCGACGTATTCGTGAAAAGCTGCGGCCAAGTCCGGCGCAGCGCTTTCCATCCGCGCGAGGGAATCGCCGGTCAATCGATACAGCGTCGAGGGTTCTTCGACAACGACCGAAGTGGTGCGCGGCACATTCAGATACAAGCCTAATTCGCCGATCACCGCCCCGCCGCCAGACGTCCGCAACCGAACGATTTCGCCATCATCCATCTTCAGCATCGCGGACAATCGCCCTGACTCGATCACATACAATTCATTGGACGGGGCACCCTGTTGAATAATGACTTCGCCGGCTGGAACCTGCAGCTTCTCGAAGTAGGCCATCAAGCCATCGATATCGATCGAGTGCGGCAGAATTTCGATCAACTGTTTGGCTAGTGGTTGCGGCTGACCGGCGCTCAAATGAGCTGCGTGCAGGATTTGATCCTCGCACCATTCAACGCCATAATCGAGGTTAGGCAACATGCGATAGGTTTCCGTCCGATCTTCGGCAAAACCGGCGGATTTAAGTTGACGCCGAGTCTCAGCAGACAGATGAGTAAAGATCAACGTGATGTTCTGCGCTTCGATCGACTGTCGCAAAGTCGCAAAACTTTTAGCCGCCGATGAATCAATGCCATTGACCAATCGAAAATCCAATAGAACGAATCGCACGCGCGGTAAATCCGAATCCGTAATGCGATGGCGAACGATCTTCAACAGGTTATTCGCCGTGCCAAAAAACAAATAACCTTGCAGTTCCAGGATATAGACTTGGTTCCCCTTCTCCATCAATACGCGCCGATGGCTGACCGGTCGATCGACTGTGCTTTGGTGATTCGCGCCTGAAAGTTGATGACGCACCATGTTGGTCCGGCTGTAGTTGACGACAAACAACACCACGGCAATGACGACGCCAAACGCAACACCCTGCAGAAATCCGGCCACGCCGATCACAATCAAAATCAGAATGATCAGCGCATAATCCAGGCGCGGCAATTTCGACCACGTCACGACCACCCATTCATACAGAAAGAAATCGAGGCCGATATACAGCAGCATGCCGCCCACAATCACTTTGGGGATGTACGTTAAGACCGACGCGCCAAAAAGCAGAAGCGCACCACACATCGCCGCTGAGACTAAACCGACTAAGCGGCTGTTCGATCCGGATCGATTGGCCAGCACCGATAATCCTAAGCCGTGATAACCGGCTAAACCGAAGCCTGCCCCGGCAACGAGATTCGCAAAACCGGCGGCCTTCAATTCTCGATCGAGATCAAGTTCCCGCTGCGTCGCCAATTCGATGCCTGTGGCATTCAACAGCAGCGAGATCGTCGCGACGATCATGATCGCGATAAAGTCGCCGCTTTGTTCAAACACGATCGACCAATTCACGCGCGCCAAATCGGCGTAATTTAAGGGAGGCCACAAACCCCGATCGGGAAACGGTCCCAACAACAAGCCGTTCGCGCCAGCTTGTGCGATCGAGGTACCGCTCAACCCCATCACCACATAGAAGATCAATACACCAATCGCCAGGATACTCGGCATCGTCGCAGGATGTCGCAATCGGCGGCTGCCAATCGACAATGTCAGCGCGAGCACCAACCCCGGCAGCCAGCGCATCAAAACATCGGGTTGCAAGAAAAATGGCAGACGCATCAAATCGAGTTGAACGCCGGTCATCACGCTGAACGATCCTCTGACAATCAACCAGCCGGTACCGGCCAGAAAACCACCGATAACCGGATAAGGAATAAAGCGAATGAGATTGCCGAGATGAAAAGTTCCGATCGAGACGAATAACACACCGACCAAGATCGCTGTGACGGCCAATGCAGCCATCACCGTCGGCAGAATCTGATCGACGTTTCCGATCGCGGTGAGGTGTGCCGCGATGGCGGCTGCCATCAAGCCCACGATCGCCGCCACACTATCCTGCGGCATTGCGACCATTGATTTGAAAGAACTCAGCAAGGCGACGCCCGCACCCAAAGCCAGACCACCGATCAATGCTGCGCCAATTCCGTTGAGCAGATAAACTGACAAGTCACCGGAAAATATGAGCGAAGCGAATGAGATGGCCAGGATGATCGCCAGCAGGCCCACGGTGAGGCCGGTGCCAATACTCGGCAGGGCTTGTCGAAAAGCAGTCGGGTGCGAGGAGTGAAGCAGGATTGTCTCATCTGGACTGACTTTAGCCGTCGAAGCATGTGGGGCGGTCATACAAGGCCTCCTGCGCGAAATCGATGCAAAATGCCAACACGCGCCGATCGGCCGATCA
>JBGQGR010000440.1:0-3505 GCA_041497495.1 Anaerolineae bacterium
GCGCCGGGTATGATCGAACTCTGTGCCGACCTGACCGACGATTTGATCATGATGCTGCTCGGCTTGCCGATTCACATATTCGATCACGCGCTGCCACTGTTTAAAATCCTGTTCGACGAGCCAGTCGATGATCTCGCGCACGTGATCTTCCACTTCCTGCGCCGCATCGGCAACGACCTTCTGCTCGAACTCGGTGCGCACTTTTGAGGTGTTGATCAAATCGAACACGCGGCCCAGGCGCAGCGTCTCGTCGAAAAATTCGACGCCGCGCGTGGCCATGCGGTGCAGCACGTTGTCGACATGACTGAGTTTGTATTTGAAGTTGTGGCGCAGATCGTCGGCGTAGCCCGTCAGTTGTTCTTCAATGCGATCGATCGTTTGGAAATCGGCGTTGAGCAGTTCCAGCCGCGCGCGGGTGGCAGTGAGATACTGGGCTTGCAATCGATCCGCAATGCCGAGCGGATTTTCCAGCTTCAAGCGCAGGCGCTGCCGCTCGTCGAGTGTGTTGAGAATGAAATCTTCCAGCGGCGCAAAGCGGCTGGCTTGCAGCAGCGCGGATCGCTCGACGCCGGTAACGGTCTTGGCTTTCTGGGCCAAGCGCGCCGAGACCGGAAAAATTTGCGGACGCACGCCCAGTAAAATCTGCGCGTTGTCTTCGACGAATTGAATGACCTGCTGAAGTTTGGCTTCGTCTTCGAAGATATCGATCTTGTTGATGACGATCACGATCTTCTTGCCCCAGGCGCGCACTCGTTCCAGAAAAGTGCGCTCGGATTCGGCGAAAGGCCGATCGGCTGACGTGACGAACAGGACCAGA
Organism: Anaerolineae bacterium; assembly: GCA_041497495.1. GTDB lineage: Bacteria > Chloroflexota > Anaerolineae > Fen-1058 > Fen-1058 > JBGQGR01. The sequence goes on from JBGQGR010000440.1 coordinate 818, forward strand.
TCGCTGCGCGGCACAAAGTCTTCCGTAATCTGCTGATGGCGCTGGATGACCGCATTGGTGCCGGGCGTATCGACGACATTGATTTCGCGCAGCCACTCAACCGGCAGTGTCATGGACAGGATGTCATCATCGCGCAGCACTTGAGTGGACTGCGGGCCGTAACGCAGCAGATGCACGCGATCGGTCGTCGGCGTGACGCCTTCTTTCAGCAGCGGCTCTCCCAACATCGCATTCAGGAAGGCCGACTTGCCCGAATTGAACTCGCCCACGACCACCAATAGAAAGAACTCTTCCAGCTGGTGCAGAGCTTGAGCTAAGCGGCGTTGATCGTCAGCTGCAGCGTCGAGCCTGGCCAGCGTCATGCGCAGCGATTCCAATAATTCGCGCTCTCGATTGAGCGCCTCGGTTTGTTGGGCGTTAAGTGGAGTATGCAGCATGTCTGATTGATAAGGCGATTACCATACCGTCTCGGGCGATTCCATTCGCGCGACCTTCTGCATGTCCTTCAGTAGATCGATCAAGTGCAGCGTGTGCTGTCGATTCCGTCCGCCGAAAACTGGCTCAACGTTTGGGGGAATGATCAATGTCGCTTGCTGCAAAATCGGCGAGACAGTATCGAGCCACGTTTGGCGCAGATCACGTAACTTGTTTGAGTACTCTGTGTCTTCCTGAATCGGCTCGAACAAGCCGAGCGCGTGCGGCCACAACTGATCGAGCGCGGTCTGCATGCGGACGTGGCTCTCAATGGTTGCATCGCCAAGTCGCAGCAGCCAGCCTTTGCTGTGCATCAGGTGATACACTTCCTCTCGCTTGATCTTACTCACGACCTCGACCATAGGTTGAAAATCATTGTGAATTAGTTCGGCATTGCGGACTTGTTCGTAAGCATCGAAAAGATACTGCCGCACGATCGTGATGGCCCAATCGCCCTTCGGGAGTTCGACAAATTGGGCGTTGCGGAATTGATCGGCCGATCGGAAGAAGGCCATTCGATCGGGCAGTGGCTGACCGAGTTGTTCGTTGAGGACGGTATACCACAACAACGCATGACCCATCTCGTCCTGCGCGATGTTGGAGAAGGCAATGTCCTCTTCGATGATCGGCGCGTGGCCGGTCCATTCGGAATTGCGGTGACCGAGGATCAATTCGTCGTCGGCAAAGGAAGTGAGTAAAGCGATGAGTGCGTTGGTGTCCATCATGACGCGTGAAAATTATTCTTCCTTCCAATTCTCCGCTTTCTTGATCGCATCGCGCAGCGGAAAGCCGCTGGCTTCGCGATAACTCTTATCGGTCGCCGGTTCGAACAAGGCCTCGGCGTCTTCGTAGTTCGTCGCGAAAATCTGATCGCTGGGCACAACCCATAAGTTGACGCAATCCAATCGGCGCGCGAATTGATCGCGAGCCAACAGCAGCGCCATCTCAGGATCGGTGGCGTGCACTGCGCCGACGTGGATATGCGGCTCACCGCGCTTGCCTTGATGAAACACTTCGAAAGTCTGCCATTGTGTATCTGTCATTGATTCATCATCCGTTAAGTGTGGCTGATCGCCGACAAGCGCCATTCGCTCGGAATGCCTTTGAGCTCATGCAGGCCGCGATCTTCAAATTCAATCCCTGAGCCCGCGACCAAATCTTTGATCGTGCTTGACACTAAAACCTCATTCGCTCCGGCTTTCGACATGACGCGCGCGCCGATGTGGACTGCAATGCCGCCCACTTTCTCGCCGATCAATTCGCATTCGCCCGTATGCAGACCCGATCGAACTTCTAGTCCCAACGTTTTTACCGCGTCGCGGATCGAGCAAGCGCTCCGGATCGCGCGGGCCGGGCCATCGAACGTGGCAAGAAATCCATCACCCGCTGTATCGACTTCTTTGCCGCGATAGCGTGCGAGTTCTTTGCGGACTGTTTCGTAATATCGATCGAGCAGCATGTGCCAACTTGCATCGCCTAAAGCCACGGCGCGTTCAGTCGAGCCGACGATATCCAAAAACAAAACGGTTGCCAATACCCGATCGGTTGCGACCACTGATCGAGTACCGGTGACGAACTCTTCGATCTCAGCCAGCACCTTCTCTGGCTCGATCGCATACCAGGAATGTGTATCGCCCGGAAATTCGACGAAGCGCGCACCGGGAATGTGCGCGGCCATGTCGCGCGCCGCATCGACGTGCGCCACCGGATCGCCAGTGCGATTCATGATCAGCGCGGGCACACGGATCGCGGGCAGAATATCACGGATATCGATCTGCGCATTCATCTCTTCGTACGCCACCACTGCCGACGGACTGGCCGCAGCGCGCATATAGCGCAACCAAAAATCAAGCGTGGCTGCATCAATATCTGTGCCTATTCCCGCGCCCGGCCCGAACAGATAATATGTCGACGGCCATTGCGCGCGTACTTCATTGATCATCCGTTCATCTTCTTCAAGGGTGAGACCCCACGGATAATCGTCGGTTTTGATCCAGCGTGCTTGACCGCCCCACGTCATCAGCGAGCGCGTCCGCTCTGGATAAGTGGCCGCAAACAAACAAGCCATCGATGCGCCTTCCGATACGCCCAAGATTGCGGCGCGTTCGATGTGCTCAGCATCTATCACGGCGCGAATGTCGTCAGTGCGTTCTTCAAGCGTCGCCATTTTCAGCGGTCGATCCGATAACCCAGTACCGCGTTTATCAAAGCGGA
>JBGQGR010000441.1:0-3491 GCA_041497495.1 Anaerolineae bacterium
GTATCTTTAGTTTGATCCTAGCCGCTTGTGCCGCTCAATCGCCAGTAACATCTCAACCTGCCGCAGTTGCTTCATCTGTTAAGAACAGCTCGCCGATTGTGAGTGCGACGGGCGAAGTGGTGCCGGCGCGGTGGACGACGCTGAGTTTCGGGCAGGCGGGCACTGTAATCGATCTATTGGTGAAGGAAGGCGATATCGTCAAAGCAAGAGATGTAATCGCTCGCTTGGCCGCGCCCGATCTTCGAGCGAATTTGGTTCAGAAGCTGGCGGCGGTGAAATCGGCAGAAGCGAATCTTGCTTTGGTAAAGAGCGGACCGCGCGCGGAAGATATTGGGGCAGCGAAACAATCAGTCATTGCGGCACAATCGAAAGTGGCCGTAGCGATTGCGAATCGCGATCGATTGTACAGCGGCGTGACGCAAGCTGACATCATTGCGGCGCAGAATCAAGTTTATGCAGCGCAAGTGCAGGTCGATAAACTGCAAAAGATCATGGACAAGATCACCGCGCCGAATAGTCACGCCGGTCCAGCGGGCGAGCCGGTGAGCAATCAACTCAAATACGCAGATGCATCGCGTGCGGCCGCGCAGGCTTATCTTGATGATTTGCAAAAGGGTCCAAACAAAGATCAACTACGCATCGCTAACGCGCAGATTTGGCTCGCGCAATCGCAACAAGCGGCCGCGCAGGCGCAACTCGATTTGTTGAATGCGGGCGCACAGGCCGAAGATATTTCAATCGCGCAAGCCAAACTCGATCAGGCCAAGGCCGAAGCGGTCGGCGCGCAAGCACAACTCGATCAAGCGCAGATCGTCGCGCCGTTCGCCGGAACGATCGCGAAAGTCTTCATCGATGCGAACCAATTCGTCGGGCCGGGCCAATCGATCGTGCAGCTGGCCGATCTCGGCAGCGTGCAAATCGAAACGACCGATCTGAACGAGATTGATGTGACGCGCATTGGCATTGGCAACGCCGCCAAGATTCGATTCGATGCGCTGCCGGGTGTGAACCTGACCGGATCGATCGCGCGCATCGCGCCGAAAGTCAAAGAGGGGACGGGTGTAAATTTCACGGTCGTGATCAAGATGGATCAGATTCCCGACGGATTGCGCTGGGGTATGACAGCCTTCGCCGACATTGATCTCGCCGCTGCGCCGACGAGCGCATCAACATCAAATGATGTCGCAACGAAAGTTAGCGCAGACGGCAAAATGATTCCCGCGCAAAAAGCCGCGCTGAGTTTTTCATTGCCCGGCCAATTGGCGCATTTGAAAGTCGATGTGGGTTCGGTCGTGAAGCAGGGCGAGGTGATTGCGCAGTTGGATGCCGCGCAAGTCGAAGCGGCTGTCGCGCAGGCCGAAGCCGGCCTCGCCTTGGCGCAAGCGAATCTGACCAAGATCAAAGTCGGGCCGCGTCCCGAACAAGTTTTAGAAGCCCAGAGTAATTTGTCCGCGACGAATGCGGCATTATCTCAAGCGGCGGCAAATCGAGATTTTGTGAAGGGTGGGCCGACAGTCGCGCAGATCGAAAGCGCGCGCGCCGATGCGCAGCAAGCCTACAATTCGATGGTCGAGGCGCGCACTCATCGCGATTTAGTGCAGCAAGCACATGATGAAGGAAAAGATGGATCAGAATCGGTTCGTGATGCAGACAAATTGTACAACGTCGCTTACGAAACTTGGCAAGCCGCGCAAGCGCGCTTGGATAAATTACTCGCTGGTGCGGATGCGGATACTTTGCGTGCGGCTGAAGCGCAACTCGGTGCGGCATCGGCTCAATATAAAGCGACTCAAGCGCAAGTTGATGCGCTGATTGCCGGCGCGACACCCGAGGAGATCGCGGTGGTCGAAGCGAGTGTGCAAGAGGCCCAAGCCGCGCTTGATCGAGCGAAAGCGATTCGCGATCAAGCGACCTTGATCGCGCCGTTCGATGGAACGATCGCCGATGTGCCGGTTCATGAAGCGCAGTTCGTCAATGCCGGCACACCGATCGTCGTGCTGGGCGATCTAACGAGGTTGCACATCGAGACGACCGATTTGAATGAAAAAGATATTGCCGGGGTTTCGATCGGCAGCCAAGCGATTGTAACTTTTGATGCCTTGCTCGGCGTGACGATCGGTGGAACCGTGACGCAGATCGCGCCGAAGTCGATCGAATCGTCAGGTGTGAATTACACGGTCAGGATTGAGCTGGCGCAGATTCCGGATCGATTGAGATGGGGGATGACGGCGCTGGTGGAGATCAAGCGTTGATCAGCGTTGGTGTGACGCATTCCCCAGACGATTGATTTCGTTTGGCGCGCCATTACGCTCCGCCCCGATATGCTGGTATTCAATCACCACGAGAGAAGCCGAATTCAATGATGTCGCTTTGCTCACGCCGTTCCACACCCCGGTGCTGATCTCCCCGACCCCCATAATCGCCTCCATCGATTATCACACCTAGGTTTTCCGGGAAGTAGTTCAAATGCTGGCGCGTAATTGAGTTGAGCACTTCGTTAAATCAGATATAATAGCGCATGCCTGTTGGATCGATGATGACATACCTGACTCTGGTTCAATTGCTCGACGATCGGGCTCAACAGCAGCCCGATTCTATTGCGATCGAGGCGCTTAACCGCGATTCGTTAACCTATCGAGATTTGCACCGCCATGTGATCTCCATCGCGGCGGCGCTTAACCAATCAGGCATTGGCCGCAACGATCGGGTCGCTATTGTCATGCCGAATGGTCCGGAGATGGCGACGGCTTTCTTGGCGGTGGCGGCGGGCGCCACGAGCGCGCCGCTCAATCCTCAATACCGGGCCGCCGAGTTCGATTTTTATCTGTCCGATTTGGGTGCAAAGGCACTCATCATTCAGGCCGATCTGGATTCTGAAGCTCGATTGGTCGCGCGTGATCGCGGTATCCCGATTATCGATCTCGTCCCGCAGGTCGATCGCGCAGCCGGACTATTTGAATTGCGCCAGTCCGATCGAAACCCGATCGGCCCCGGCGATTTTGCGGCGGCGGACGACGTCGCTCTGGTCCTGCACACTTCTGGCACAACCTCTCGGCCCAAGATTGTTCCTTTAACCCAGCCCAATATTTGTGCGTCTGCACAGCATATCCGGGCTGCCCTGCAGCTCACCATAGCGGATCGCTGCTTAAATGTAATGCCGTTGTTTCACATCCACGGCCTTATCGCTGCCGTGTTAGCTTCATTAGCCGCAGGCGGCAGCGTGGTATGTACGCCGGGCTTTTACTCGCCTAGTTTCTTTGAGTGGATCGATCGATTTCATCCGACATGGTTTACCGCTGTGCCGACGATGCATCAAGCGATTCTTGCGCGGGCCGCCGATCAACAATCGGTGATCCGGCGATCTGCATTGCGTTTTATTCGATCCTCTTCAGCGTCATTGGCGCCCCAGGTGATGAGTGAGTTGGAGCGAACGTTCAATGTGCCGGTGATTGAAGCGTACGGTATGACTGAAGCGGCGCATCAAATGACGA
>JBGQGR010000442.1:0-3488 GCA_041497495.1 Anaerolineae bacterium
ATTTGCTGGCCGATCGATCCTTCGACGCGATCCATGCCGACCAGCTGGCGATGGCTCAATATGCGCTGCAGGCTGATTCCGGTATCCTCGATCGATCTTCTCAGCCTCAGCCGAAGCTTGTGCTCGATGCACACAATGCTTACTACTTGATCCCGCAGCGCATGGCCAGCGTGAGCCGCAGCCTCTTCTTGAAAAAATTCTTAGAGCGTGAAGCGCGGCTGCTCGCTCAGTACGAAGCCGAGACCTATCGCCGCTTCGATGACGTTCTCACGGTCACCGATCATGATCTGACCAGCATCAAACAATTAAGCCCATTTGATTCTACTCAGCCGCGCTTCACAACCATGCCCATCTGTGTCGATGCCGATCAGCCGCCCATTCCGCGCCGCTCGAATCCGCGCGGCTTATTGATGCTCGGCGGGCTGCACTGGCCGCCGAACGCCGATGCCATGCGTTGGTTCGTACGTGAAGTCCTGCCTGCTATCAAACAGCAAGTGCCTGATGTTCAGCTATTCGTTGTCGGCGCGCGTCCGCCACAAGATATTCTTGCTCTAGCTGATGTCGCGCATATTCAACATCCTGATCAAGCCAACGCCGCATCGATCGTTGTGACCGGTTACGTGATGGATGTCCAGCCCTTCATCGAGGCCAGCGCCGCGTTAATCGTCGCCTTGCGATCGGGCGGCGGTATGCGCGTGAAGATCGTCGAAGCTTTACAATGGGGCCTGCCCATCGTCTCGACCACGATCGGCTGTGAAGGCATCGACATGACGGATCAGCAGGACAGCCTGATCGCCGATGAACCGTCCGCTTTTGTTGCAGCTGTGATCAAAGTGTTGAACGATAATGATCTGGCGCAGCGGTTAGTTGATCATGGCCGGCAACTTGTGGCGAAGCGTTACGACTGGCGCACAGTTTATCAAGCATTAGACGGCATCTATGCATAAAGGCAAGGCTCTGTCATTTCGAACGACACTTGCACCGTGGTGCATCCTGCGATGGTGCAGCCGCAGGATGGACCACGGTGCAGTGCAGGTGAATGAGAAATCTCAGCGCTTGGAACAGAGATTTCTCGTCGCGAACCCTGCACAAAGCACGCAGGGCAGGCAGATGCGACTCGAAACGACAAACTGATTTAAAACTATGCTCACCCGCCTTCGATCGCTGCATCTCACAACTCGCCACACCTTGATAATTATCTTGATCGTCTCGGTCGCCGCGCGCCTGCTGACGGCTGTAATCATGGGCAATCAAATTCAAACCTTGCCCGGTATTGACGATCAACGTTCGTACGATATGCTCGCGCAGCAAGTCGTCAACGGCCACGGCTTCACGGTCGTCACCGATTGGTGGCCGCTGACGCGCGCGGGTCAACCGACGGCTCACTGGTCATATCTGTACACGCTGTATTTGGCTTTCACATACTTGATCTTTGGCGTGCAGCCGATCGCCGCGCGCTTGCTGCAAGCGATCATTGTGGGTCTGTGCATGCCATGGCTTACTTTTCGATTAGGCCGCCGCCTGGCGAATGAACGCGTTGGCCTGGTAGCCGCGGCGTGGTCAGCAGTCTACGGTTACTTTGTTTACTATTCGGCCGCATTGATGACGGAAGCGTTTTACATCACCGCCATTTTGTGGTCGATCGAACTGGCCTTGGACATGGCGAATGGCGATCGATCGATCAAGCGTTGGGCGCTGCTAGGTTTAGCGATGGGCATCACCGCGCTTCTGCGCCAAACATTTTTGCTTCTCATCCCGATCGTTTTGATCGCGGCCTGCGGGTTGCGCGCTGCCGATTTCAAATTGAAAGCGGCGAAGTCGAAATTATTGGCCGGACTCAAAGGATCGATCGTCGCACTCCTCGTCATGGTCGTGCTAATTCTGCCGTGGACCATTCGTAACTATCAAGCCTTCAATCGTTTCGTCCTGCTCAACACCAATGCGGGCTTCGCTTTTTTCTGGGCCAATCATCCAATTTATGGAACAGAGTTTGTTGGTATTCTACCGCGCGGCACCTCCTATCAAAGTTTGATTCCGCCTGAGCTGCGTTCGCTCGATGAGGCGTCGCTGGAATCAGAGTTACTGAAAGCCGGAATTAATTTCGTCGTTCAAGACCCGGGTCGTTATGCCCTGCTGTCGCTCAGCCGCTTTAAGACCTATTTTGAATTCTGGCCTTCGAGCGAGTCGGGTCTCTTGAGCAATTTCGCGCGTGTGCTATCGTTCGGCATCGCGCTGCCATTCATGTTGTATGGATTGAATCTCGCGCGGCGTCGCTGGCGCACGTGGCTGCTGTTATATTTGTTCGCGATCGTGTACAGTCTCATTCACTTATTGTCTTGGGCGTTGATTCGTTATCGCTTGCCCGTCGATGCGGTGTTGATCATCTTTGCAGCTTACGGTTTAGTTGATCTGATCGAGCGTATGGCTTCGCATGTGCGTCTCAAGTCACCTCGTATCGCCTGATGGAACTTCTTTTTATCGTCCCGTATACGCCGACGCTTATCCGCGTGCGGCCTTATAACTTGATCAGGTTTCTCGCGCGACGCGGACATCATCTCACGCTGGCAACCTTATGGGAAACGGCCGATGAGTTCCGCATGTTGGCTGAATGGCGCTCGATGGGCGTCGATGTACTGGCTGCGCAGCTAACCCGCACCCGATCGATCTTCAATGCCATAAAGGCTGTGCCGACACGCGATCCACTTCAGGCCGCGTATTGTGACTCGCCGCAGTTAATGCAGTTGATTCAGTCTAAAATAAACTCTCAGTCTTTTGATGCGATCCACGTTGAGCATTTGCGCGGCGCGCGATATGCGCTGCATCTCGAATCGCCAACCTCTAACCTCCGACCACCCGTCATTTGGGATAGTGTAGATTGCATCACGTATCTATTTGAACAGGCGGCGCGTTATCGATCTGGTTTGTTCAGCCGGTTGATCACGCGATTGGAATTAGGCCGCACTAAAAAGTATGAAGCCCGCTTAGCCGCTCAGTTCGATCGGGTGTTGGTAGCTTCCGAAATCGATCGACGGGCGCTGGCGGCGTTATCGAATCGCTCGGAGATCGATGTGCTGCCCAACGGTGTCGATCTGGACTACTTCACCCCGCGCGCCGATCAACGTGAAGCGGACACGATCGTTTTTTCCGGCAAGATGAGTTATCACGCCAATGTGACGGCGGCGCGCTACTTGATCGATCAGATCATGCCGTTGGTATGGCGGCAGCGCCTAAACGCAAAATTGATTATTGCGGGCAGCCGCCCGCCGCGATCGATCCGGCAGGCCGGTGCAGCCGATGCGCGGATTAAAGTTACCGGTTCATTAGTTGATCTGCGTGTGGCGTTGTGGCGGGCGAGTGTCTCGGTTGCGCCGCTGTTGTATGGCGCGGGGATTCAAAATAAAGTTCTGGAAGCGCTGGCTTGCGGAGTTCCAGTAGTGGCTTCCTCGCGCGCGCTGGCCGCCTTGCCGCGTGTCAAACTAAAATCTGCG
>JBGQGR010000443.1:0-3480 GCA_041497495.1 Anaerolineae bacterium
AGTTGGGTGCGACTGAAGAACAAGCTCGCTTGATATTGGAAATTGCCAAGCGATCGACCGAAGCGGCGCAGCTGCGGCTCGATCAATTGAAGCGCGGCTCACTGCTGGCCCGATCGAACAGCTTGGCGTTAGCAGCCGCTCAAGCGCAGCTGCAAGCGGCGCAGGCGAACATGGATGAACTCAATGCTGAAGCGAATGGCAAGCCGAATCCAACTTATCAAGCCGCCGTGCATCAAGCGGAAGCCGCGTTGCAATTCGCTCAAACCCAACTAGCCGATACTGAACTCCACGCGCCGTTCGCCGGATCGATCGCTCAACTCACTCTCAAGATTGGTGAAACGGTGGGCGCCGGATCGCCGATCGGTGTGCTGGCGGATTTTTCCGGCTGGCAGATCGTGACCGATGATCTGACTGAAGTGAAAGTGCCCATGATCTCGATCGGTCAGAGTGCCATGATCATAATCGATGCGCTGCCGGATGTGAACTTGAAGGGTGAAGTCCAAGCGATCGGGCAGTTGTATCAAGAGAAGAGCGGCGATGTGGTTTATCCCGTCAAAGTCAAATTGATCGATCTTGATCCGGCGCTGCGTTGGGGCATGACCGCGCATGTGACATTTGACACCGCACCTTCAATCGCTACAACACCGGCCAAGTCTGTGACCGGACAAACCGTGACAACTGCCGAAGGCCGAGTGCAGCCCGTCCGATCGGCGAATCTAAGTTTCGATGTCAGTGGACAAGTGGCTGAGACTCTGATCAAAGAAGGCGATACTGTAAAAGCGGGGGATGTGATCGCGCGATTGAAGAATGATTCGCTGCGCGCCGCCGTGGCTCAAGCGCAAGCCGGCGTTGAAGCGGCCCAAGCCGCGCAAACGAACTATCAAAGGCAGCTGCCCAAATTGATCGCGCAAGCCGAGGCTGCATTAAAAGCCGCGCAAGCCAAGCAGCTCGGCTCAGCCGCTAGCGGCGATAATCAAGCTGCGCGGCTGGATGCTGAATCAGCGCTGGCTCAAGCGCAATATATCCAACAGCAATGGGAAACCGCGCTCGATCAGTTGTATGTCTACGATCGCGTCGAGGGCTCGCGCGCAGATGATGTGCAAATTCAATTGCAAAGTGCGCGTGATGCCACACAAGCCGCGCAGGCCCAGCTGGATGCATTGAAAACCGGATCGCCTGGCAATCTCGCGAATGCCGCGCAGCTCAAAGCGGCTTCGGCTGAAGCAGCTGCGACGCAAGCGCAACTCGATCAATTGAAAGCCGAAGCAGATGGCAAAGCAGCTGATATTTATGGCGCGGCTATTCAACAGGCCCAAGCCGCATTGTTGTCTGCTCAGCAAACATTAGCGCAAACTGAAATCCGCGCGCCCTTCGCCGGAACGGTAGTTCAGATTAGCCTCAATTTGGGCGAACAAATTGCGACGGGCAACCCGGCAGTGGTGTTAGCCGATCTATCGAGATGGCGAGTGGAGACCAAGGACTTAACGGAGATCAAAGTTCCGTTAGTGAAAGTCGGTCAAGCGGTGATCGTAACGCTCGATGCGCTGTCGGATATTGAATTGAAAGGCACGGTTGAATCGATCAGCGGGGTGTCACAACTCAACGGCGGCGATGTGGTCTATCCGGTCAAGATCGATCTGACCGATAGCGATCCGCGCTTGCGGTGGGGCATGACGGTAGTGGTGAAGCTCCAATAGCGAATAGAGACGACCCGCCGGGTCGTCTCTCCATTTATCGCCCAAATCGATTGACAATATAGATGCCGCTCAATGCCAACAAGCCGCCAATAATTTGCAGCGGCACAAGTCCTTCGCCAAGTAACGGAATTGAAAAGAGCGCAGTGAGAACCGGTTGACCGAGTAGCGTCACCGAAACGATCGAGGCACGGATATGTCCCAAGGCATAACTGATCGCCAGCCAGCCGATGACGTGCGGAATCAATGCCAGCGCGATAAGTGCCAGCCACGCTTTGATCGAGAAGCCCCACAGTGGATCGTGATGAACGATCGCCAAGCCCAATAAAATCAATGCGCCGATTGCGGACATCAGAAACAGATAAGCGACCGTATCTAATCGTGCGCGAGTATGCTGCGTAGTGAGCAGATAGCCCGCATAGAAAAAGGCACCGAGCAGCGCCAACAAGTTGCCCTCAGTACGTGTATTGGCGATGGTGTCCGATGTGTGCGGCGTGAGAAAATCAGCGCCAAGGACGAGCAGGACACCGACGAGCGCGATGAAGAGTCCGGTCCAAAATGGGAGGCGGAGTTTTTCACGAAAGATCAGCCACGCGCCAAGTGCCACGATGATCGATGACGTGTTGCCGAGCAGCGTGGCGCTGGCCGCTGAGGTATAGATGAGGCCGCTTTGCCATGTCCACACATCGAGCGCGAAGAACAGGCCGCCGAGCGCGGCCAGGCTGAACACGCGCCTCGTCATCGGCGGAAATTTCGATCGGCGGGCGAGATAGATCGGGAGCAGCGCGATCGAGGCGATCCCTAATCGATAGAAACCGGACGTCGAGCCGGGTAGATCGGCCAGCTTCACAAAAATTGCTGAAAATCCAATGCAGAAAACCCCAAACGCCAAGAGGAGATATGCCATGCGATAGGTCTCACGCGTGGCAGCTGGATCTGATAATGATGAAGTCGATATGGAGATGGCGAACCTCAGTCGGACTCGGATTCAACGATTATAAATCACAACGCATAACGTGCTCAGTGTTGCGGGTCGTCTTGGCTGATATGATTTACAGAGGGTAGCTTGATGATAAGCGTATAACTGGAGTTTGGCAAAGCTTCAAAAACATCGTGTGCACGCAAAACATGTCAGCGGGTCGGGCTCCCACGCCCGACCTCAAGCGGCATGGGAGCCGCTTCCGCTGATTGCCTGACAGCCTTTGCGTGCACACTGCCCACTTGGAATGTCGCTCATTCGGAGTCAGTGTCAACTTTCTCATCCCGGTCTTGTTGAACTTCAGTACCGCGCAACAGCGCCATGTCTTGAATGTGATCGAAGCGCTGCTCGTCTGCTCGGTCAAGCACAAGACTTTGTCGGCGCTGACGCGGGTTTTGCCGGCCGAACATGCCGATCAGTTCGCGCTGGCCGATTTCTTTCGGGTCAGTCCGTGGTCGGCGACCGCCGTGCGGCAAGCCTTGACGCAGGCCGTATTGAAGATCATCGGCACACTGCAAGTCCACACCGGCTGGCGGCGGCTGTTTCTGCGCATCGACGACAGTCTGTGTCCGAAAGATGTCGCGACTCACGCCTTGGAAACCGTCAGTCTGCATTACGATCACGTCCAGCAACGTCGGCAGAAGTCCTCGTACACCAACCCTTCGCGCTATGTCACGCTGGACTTGCAACTGGAGCCCCTCCACTTCACGCTGACGTGGCGACTGTATCTCAAGCGCTCGCAAGTTCAGCGACTCAATCGCCGCCGACCGCAGGCTCAGCCAGCGCGGCTGATCTATTACCGCTGTG
>JBGQGR010000444.1:0-3469 GCA_041497495.1 Anaerolineae bacterium
ATTCGCCAGACCGTCACACGCGCCATCGCCGATCAAGCCCGCACCATCCGTCTGCCCGTGTACATGAGCGATCTGCTCCGCCAACTGTATCAAGTCGCCCGCAAGATCGAGCAGACCAACGGCAAACAAGCGACCGCCGAAGACATCGCGCTGGAACTAAATATTGAGCCGCGCAGAGTGCAGTGGCTGATGAAGGCTTCCTGGCAGCCGCTCTCGCTGGAACAGCCCATGGGCGAAGAAGACGACAATGAACTGGGGTCGTTCATCGAAGATGATAGCACGCCGTCGCCCGCCCAGTTGGCGCTGGATAATTTACTGCACGACAAAGTGGAAGAAGTTTTAGCGACGTTGACTCCGCGTGAAGCGAGTATTTTGCGGCTGCGCTTCGGCCTGGAGAACGGCCATGCATACACGTTGAAAGAAGTCGGCCAGAAATTCGGGCTGACGCGCGAGCGCATCCGCCAGATCGAAAATCAGGCGCTGCGCCGCCTGCGCCATCCGCGCCGATCGCGCCAACTGCGCGATTACGCCAGCCCATGATGATGACACACTGCATATCGATGTCCATGCGAAGCGATCGGACACGATCGGGTGATGAGGCAGCCCGATCGGATTGATCGTGCTTTGTTGATCAAACACTCAACCGCCAGCTTCATGCTGGCGGTTTTGTTTGCGTATGCTAGAATGTTGACCTGAGTGAAGGTCCTGAACCTTTGCTAGGTTTTGGAGAGTTTATCATGTCCGATAAAATTCTCGTTTCCGTTGCCTGGCCTTACGCCAATGCCGACATCCACGTTGGCAACATCACCGGCTCGCACCTGCCCGCCGATATTTTCGCGCGCTACCAGCGTTTGAAGGGCAACGACGTGCTGATGGTTTCCGGCACGGACTCACACGGCACGCCGGTCACTGTCCGCGCCGATGCCGAGAAGAGCACACCGCTGCTTGTGTACGAACGATTCCATCGACGCTTCATTGAGCTGTTCGTCAAGCTCGGCATCACGTTCGATTTGTATACCAGCACGCACACCGAGAATCATTTCAAAGTCTCGCAGGACATGTTCAAGGCGCTGCTCGACAACGGTTATCTGTATCGCGAGAAACAGATGCTGCTCTATTCCGAGAGCGAAAAAAGATTTTTGCCGGATCGCTACGTCGAGGGCGAGTGCTATATCTGTCATTATCCCGATGCGCGCGGCGATCAATGCGACAACTGCGGCAACTTGCTCGATGCCGAGAAGTTGATCAACCCCCGATCGAAGATCGATGGTTCCCGGCCAGTGCTGCGCGAGGCCGAGCATTACTTTCTCGACCTGGGTAAACTCTCGCCTGCGATTCAAGACTATTTAAGCACGAAAGAATTTTGGCGGGTTAACGTGCTCAGTTTTGCGCGCAACATGGCCGCCGATCTGCATGGCCGGCCGATCACGCGCGATCTCGATTGGGGCATTCCGGTGCCGGTCGAAGAATTTGCGGCGAAGAAATTGTATGTCTGGTTCGAAGCCGTGATCGGTTATCTCTCGGCCTCGATCGAATGGGCCAAAAACAATCGGACGCCGGATGCGTGGAAAAAGTGGTGGTACGATCCGGAGGCACGCACATATTATTTCATCGGCAAAGACAACATCCCATTTCACACCGTCATCTGGCCCGGACAATTGCTGGGCGCGAACAAATTGTACGCCGATGCAAAGGATGAAGCACTTAACTTGCCGTTCAATGTGCCCGCCAACGAATTCATGAACATGGAGGGCAAAAAAATTTCGGGGTCGCGCGGCTGGGGCGTGTGGGGTTTGGATTTTCTCGATCGCTACGATCCTGATTCGCTGCGGTATTATCTAACAGCGGTGATGCCGGAAACGCGCGATGCCGATTGGAACTGGAGTGACTTTCTGCACCGCAATAACGATGAACTCGTCGCCACGTGGGGCAACTTGGTGAATCGCATTTTGTCATTCACCTCAAAGAACTTTGATCATACGATTCCGCAGCCAGGCGAGCTGGATCAAGCCGATCGGGCTTTGTTGGATAAAATCGATCGCGCCTTCGATCCGATCGGCGCGGAGATCAATGCGTGTAATTTCCGATCGGCATTAGCGTCTGTCATGGCGCTGGCGCGTGAAGCCAACAAATACATCGACGACAAAGCGCCGTGGTCATCGCTCAAAACCGATCGGGCCCGCACGGCGACGACATTGTACGTGGCACTTCGCGCAATCGATTCGTTGAAGATTCTATTCGCACCGTTCCTGCCCTTCACCTGCAATCGATTACACGCGATGCTGGGCTATTCCGGCGATCTATTGGGCAAACAAAGCGTCGAAGAGTATCAAGAACAATCGAGTTCACATACGGGCCTCACCTACGATCGATCTTCGATCACCGTTCAATGGCAGCCGAGGGACATCCCAGCCGGACAGAAACTCGGATCGATCGCGCCGTTGTTCAAGAAATTGGATGAGAAGATCGTCGAGGAAGAACGCCTGCGCATCGCGCCAAAGTAATTTGCCAATTCCAGGCAATTTGTTGTAAACTCACAGGGTCATGCGCACAGATGACTCTGTTGCTTTCTGGACGCGTGTCGGTTTGCCCTCATAAAAGGGAGGAGCATAATGACTCGTCAGCAGTTCGCTCGGGCTGTGTTCTTAGGCATTGTCGGCGCCATTGCGTTATTCCTCGTTTATTCGATCTTGAAACGCCCCGAACCTTCTTCGCCGCCGCTGGTCATTACTTTGCAGCCGCGCCCGCTCAGCACCGCCGTGCTCCAACCCACTTCGATCGAAGTGTATGTAACCGGCGCAGTTCTGAAACCGGATGTCTATACTTTGACGACAGGCTCGATCGTCAAGGATTTGATCAACGCCGCTGGCGGCGCAACCGCGGATGCGGATCTGGAAGCGATTAATCTGGCGCAGCGCTTGTCTGATCAACTGCACATTCATGTGCCGCGCAAAGGCGAAGTCGCACCAACGCCTCAAACTAGATCAGGCACTGGCACATTGATCAAGAACAATCCCCAGAACTCATGCTGGTCAACTCCCCAACTCGCTTAGCGTAATCGTCGTAAGTTTCCTTATCCTTAATTAACCGAGGCTTAAAACTGGGACAGTAGCCTCGTGTGTACCAAAATTTATATCGAATATGGTTCCATTTCCGATTTGGGAACTCTCGAGCGATTTCTACCTGCGTAGCGCCGCTATCAAACAACTCAAACAAACGCTTTGTATCATCGGGTAACCAAATTTTTCCGATAGCCCCTGCACGCGCCAAGTTGATCTCATCAGTACTTCCGTCGCGCCAGCAGACAACTATTTGTAATCCACTTTCCTGCAATGGCGTTGTTTCAATTTGCTTGATGAAAGCGTGCAAAACAACACGCTTTTCATTTCGGGTTAGATTCGACCAGTTTTCTATAGCTGTCCCATAAGATGTCTTTAGCGCCCGTACAGCTTTTAATTGGCGAGACTCG
>JBGQGR010000445.1:0-3463 GCA_041497495.1 Anaerolineae bacterium
GAATTAACCGACCAACTGATCGAACTGATCCGCCGCACCTCGACTGATCTGCCGGACGATGTCGAGCGATCGTTGAAGCAGGCCCGCGAACTAGAAGCCGTCGGCTCGGCAGCCCAGAGTGCGCTGGGCA
This sequence comes from Anaerolineae bacterium, assembly GCA_041497495.1. Classification (GTDB taxonomy): domain Bacteria; phylum Chloroflexota; class Anaerolineae; order Fen-1058; family Fen-1058; genus JBGQGR01. The sequence goes on from JBGQGR010000445.1 coordinate 131, forward strand.
CAATCCTTGAGAACGTCGAACTTTCTCGCCACAACTCCACGCCGATCTGTCAGGACACAGGCACGCCGATCTTCTACGTCAAATATCCGGCGGGCTGGAGCACGCGCCAACTCAGCGATCAAATCCGTAGTGCGATCGTCGAAGCGACGAAACGATCGTACCTGCGCCCCAACGCGGTCGATGCCCTGACCGATCGGAACAGCGGTAACAACTTGGGCGATGATGCATTTCCGACGATCCACTTCGAAGAGATCGAAGACGCTGAAGTGATCGTCGATCTGATGTTGAAGGGCGGCGGCTGCGAAAACGTCGGGGCGCAATATTCATTGCCGCACAGCCAACTCGGTGCAGGTCGCGATCTCGCCGGTGTGCGCAAAGTCGTGCTCGATGCGGCGCAGAAAGCGCAGGGGCAAGGCTGCGCGCCGGGCATTCTGGGTGTCGCCATCGGCGGCGATCGCGGTTCATCGTTTTATGCATCGAAGGAAGTTTTGTTCCGCAAGATGGATGAACGCAGCCCCGATCCAAAATTGGCCGAACTGGAAGATCGATTAACGGACGAAGCCAATCAGCTGGGTATCGGCCCGATGGGCTTCGGCGGCGAAACGACCGTGCTCGGCGTGAAAGCGACCGGCCTGCATCGACTGCCCGCTAGTTTCTTTGTATCGATCTCTTACATGTGCTGGGCCAATCGACGCCGCCGCATGATCGTGCGCGGCGAAGAAACAACATATCAGTAGTTTACTTGTTACGCGTCATTCACAAGTAATGAGTAACGAGTAACTACGGCGAGGCTAATATGAAACAACTTACCATGCCCATCAACGATGAAACTATCCGCGATCTCAAAGTCGGCGATCCGGTGCTGTTGTCAGGCATCATGATCACTGCCCGCGACGCTGCACACAAGTGGCTGCATGAGACATTCATCAAGCAGACACGCGAACCACAGGGCGACGATCTCGAAGTGTATGGGGCGCTTAAGAAGATTCTCAATGGCGGCGCGATCTATCACTGCGGTCCGGTCGTCGCTGGGCTGGAGACGAAACAATACAAGTTCATCGCCGCCGGTCCCACCACCAGCTCGCGTGAAGAACCTTATCAAGCCGATGTGATGCGGCATTTCAACGTTAAAGCCGTGATTGGCAAGGGTGGCATGGGCGCCAAGACTTCGAAAGGTTGTCAAGATACACCCGGCGTGTATCTGCACGCCATCGGCGGCGCGGCTTCATTGATCGCGCAGGCGGTGACCAAAGTGATCGGCGTGTACAAATACGACTTCGGCGTGCCCGAAGCGATGTGGATGATCGAAGTGAAAGATTTTCCCGCGGTCGTGACGATGGATTCACACGGCGATAGTCTGCACGCGGCGATCGAAGTCCGATCGAGGGCCGAGCTCGATCGGTTGTTGGCAGCTTAAACGAAAGGGAGACTATCGATGGAAAATCTTGCAGCACAGGTCTTCAAGCCGATCGATCTGATCAGCTATCAAGACGGATCGGTTGTCAGCCGGACGATCGTCAATCAAAAAGCCGGGACGGTAACTTTGTTCGCGTTCGATCGCGATCAAGAGTTGAGCGAACACACTGCGCCGTACGATGCACTAGTCAACTTGCTTGATGGTGAAGCCGAGATCACGATTTCGGGCCAGCCATATCATCTCAAAACCGGTGATATGCTTATCTTGCCAGCGAATCAACCGCATGCCTTGCATGCGGTGCAGCGCTTTAAGATGATTTTGACCATGATCCGATCGTGACATGAACCCCGCCAGCCCATCGACAATTGACTGTCAAATTTGTACGTTCTATACTAATGGTCATGGCTAACGTCAGGCAGTTCTCCACTTTAGTAGCGGTTGAGCATGAATGAGCAGGTCGCTTGCGTCGCACTACACATCTTTGTCTTTCTGGCTTGCTGCTTTCTGCCTGTGCGAATCCGTCGATTACCGCACCTGAGCGCACGAACACATCCCCTTTGCAGTCTCCTATCATCACAGCAACTAGCGTATTGCCAACAGCATCGCCAGTAGCGTCACCAAACCCCACCTACATACCTACGGCAACACCAACTCCATTATCAATCTCGCTCCCTGTAGAACTCTAGCCGTGTGGTCTGTCAATCACGGGCCGCCCAACCAGGCGCCGCTGAGGCAATTGACCCCCCTCGCGATCAAGATGCGGCATTGAGCGCGCTCGATCACTGGCTGGCGCAGTATGAGAAGATCGCCAAGGTCGCGCTGAGCGGCAAGCCGGAACTGCTGGAAAAGATCGGCGTGCTGAAACGCAGCGTCAAGACGGCGGCCCACCGCGCCGCTTCAAACAAGGCCGCGGCCACGCGAGCGATGCGCAAAGTACCACCGCAGCAAACGTAATGGGTGGATGATTAGGACGAGGTGACATCGCCCCTATGAAAAATTAACGGGACGATCGATCAACATCGATCGTCCCGTCTTTTTATGCACTTATCGACGATCGGTGTAATTTTAATCAATTTGCTCACTCTATTCATGAAACATGATCAAAAGCCGATGAATCGATCTATACTGATGCAATTGCAAATCAATATATTCACATGAATACAAATCAACATACTTGTACAATCTCAAATCAAACAGGAGGCAGGTCATGAAACACAACTGTGCGATCGGTGTATTAGGTGGTCTCGTTGGGTCTGTTTTGGTGTTGATCCTGCTCAGCGTGGCAGGCATCGTCGGCGCGCGTAGCGCGGACGTGGCTCGATCAGATGTATCGCGCGCCAATGAGGTGAGTGCCGCCACACCGTTGACCTCGACCTTCACCTATCAAGGTCAACTCAAAAACGGCGGCACTGCGGTGAATGGATCGTGCCAGATGGCCTTTCGGTTGTATGACGCTTTAGTATCAGGCAGTTTGATCGGCAATCCGATCACTCCAACCGTGCCAGTCACCAACGGCCTGTTTACCGTCGGCCTCAACTTCGGCAGCAATGCGTTCAATGGCGATGGTCGCTGGCTCGATACTCAAGTCAACTGCACTGGCACGTTCGCGCCACTGCCGCGCCAAGCGCTGACGCCCGCGCCGTATGCGCTGTTTGCAACGAAAGCCCCCTGGAGCGGCCTGACCGGCGTGCCGGCCGGCTTCGCCGATGGCGTGGACAACGGCTCGTCGTACCACAATGTCAAGGTAGTGGCGAAGAGCGGTGGAGACTTCACGACGATCACAGCCGCACTCGATAGCATCACTACAGCCGGCACGAGCAACCGCTATCTGGTGTGGGTGGCGCCGGGCGTCTATACCGAGCGGGTGACGATGAAGCCATTCGTGGACATCGAAGGTGCCGGCGAGTTGACGACCA
>JBGQGR010000446.1:0-3451 GCA_041497495.1 Anaerolineae bacterium
CATCGGCGGCGGGAATGACAATCAGGTTAATGGAAATTTATCCGTCATTGGCGGCGGCAAGGGCAATAGTGTCGATGGTGTTGAAGCTGCTGTGTTCGCCGGGAGAAACAACACCGCTGGCGGTGATGATTCGTTTATCGGCGGCGGTGCGAATAACAATGCCGCCAATTCCTATTCGATCGTCAGCGGCGGCGCGAGCAACAACGCCAGCAACACATATGCAAACGTTAGCGGCGGCGATTTTAACACTGCTAGCGGCAATAACGCCACTGTGCCGGGCGGCCATGGCAATGTCGCGCAAGGCACCGATAGTTTTGCCGCTGGTTATAACGCCAGAGCCTTAGACGATGGCGCGTTCGTCTGGGCCGATGATTCCGTCGGTGTGCCGATTTCGTCCACGGCTGAAAATCAATTTTTAATTCGCGCCAGTGGCGGCGTCAGTCTCGCCATCAATGCGAACTACGCTAAGATTATCAACGTAGGCGAACGCTATCGGGACAATGCCATTGTCGCCTGGGCGAAGATTGATGGCGTGCTGGGGGTCGTGCAAAACGCGCAGACCGCTTCCTTCGGTATTGCCGCCACACGGCGGATTGCTGCCGGACAGTATGGCATCACCACCACCGCTTCAGCCAGCATCAACTTTAATTTGGTGCCGATCGCTATCGCCGAGATCGACAGCGCGCCGAGCGGAGCGGCCAATGTCCGAATCGTTTCCGTCAATCAAATCAATCCCAACTACTTCGAGGTCTATATCAACGATGGCAACTTCGTGTTGGTAGACAATGATTTCACGGTCATGGTCACGGGTCGTTGAGATGTGATCGGCTAATCAATTCAGTCAAGGAGACTTCAATGAAAAGACATGGTGTGTTTCTAATTGTCATCTTGTTGGCCGCCGTTTGTGCTTCTCGGCTAAATGTTGTTTCGGCTTCACCCGACGCCGTCACATACGATCTCAGTTGGTACACGATCGATGGTGGCGGCGCGACGTTCAGCACGGGCGGATCGTATTCGCTGGGTGGCACAATCGGTCAGCCCGACGCCGGATCGCTGAGCGGCGGATCGTATCAGCTCAACGGCGGGTTCTGGGGCGGCGCGTCGATCAACTACAACATCTATCTGCCATTAGTGTTGAAGAATGCGTGAACGACCTCGCTTCGCGTTGGAGCGAGGAATATGATCTATCAAATGGGAGGCTGGATATGCAGCGCTCAAGTGTGTTCAATCTGGTAGCCGTTCAAGTGATTGTGGTTCTATTGTTGTGGCTGATCTTTAGTGTGGTCGGCGCATCGATCGATTCGGCACAGGCCGCCGCGGATCAAGTCAATCGATCGACTGCGGGCAATTCGATCGGGGCCGAGATTACCAGCACCATGTATCTGCCGCTGGTCACGGCATCCAATCCAGTTATGTGTGTCTATACGATCAATGGACTCAGCGGCGGTGGCTGCAATACGATCATGACGCTGACACTAAAATCGGGCGGCGTGATTAGCGGCAATAGCTTAACTGGCCTGCGGGTTAACAACTTCACGACGACCTTTGGCTCTACGGCGATATATGCATCACTCGGTATCAGTGGCCCCGTGCCGTCAGGATCTGCGGCGGTGTTTGGTCAGGGCGGCAATCATGGCTATGGTGTATATGGTTCCAGCGTTACGAGCGCCGCGGTCTTGGGTGAAAGCAACGGAACTTACGGAGTGGCCGGCGCAAATTACAACTTCTCGACGACTACTGGTATCGGTGTCTATGGATCCGTGTATGGCTGGGGCGGCCCGAGCTCAGGTCCTCGAATCGGCGTGGCGGGTTCGGGCGCCCTGGTTCCAAAAGGCATCGGCGTTTCGGGCGTTAGCAGTGATTCAGACGGCGTGCGCGGCCGAAGTGATACGGGCTATGGCGTGCACGGCTTCGTCGGCCAAAGTAATTACCTCTTTCCACCACCAGCCGGTGCATGGGGCGAGAGCCAAAGTAATGTTGGTGTGCTAGGCACCAGCGATAAGTACATCGGCGTGTGGGGCGGCAGCAATTCCGGCTACGCTTTTTATTCGGATGGCAATGTGCAGCAGAACTTGACCGATAATGGATGGGTGAAAGCGCTGGTTCACATTGCCAGCGGCAGCATCGATCGATGTTATAACTCGCAGCTGCCGAGTGTCAGTTCAACGTTGGGAACATGCGGCTTTACAAAGATCGGTGGTGGTGGATTTTATACCATCACCTTCGGCTTCAATGTTAAAACTCGCTATGTGAACGTCACACCCGAATATGATTCGGCGACCGTGCCGGTTGTGGCTACGATTGGTTTTTCCGGAACGAACAGTGTGCGAATCAGGACTTTCAATCTCAGCAGCGTGCTGACCGATAGTGCCTTCTTCTTGATCGTCTATTGAGCAAGTCTGTGGTAACGTTTGCGGGGCGATCGGTCATCGCCCCGTTTTATTTTGCATGACAACTGACTTGTGATGGTATGATCACCTTCACTAAACCAAACAATAATATCCGTGTAATCTATGTCTACTATGTACGACGAAAGATTGAAGATGCTTGACACACTCTTCGCGCCGCGTGGCATCGCCGTCATTGGCGCCAGCCGCGATGAAAGCAAACTGGGTTACGGTGTCGCGCGTAACTTGGTTGAATCAGGTTATCAAGGCGGCATCTACTTCATCAATCCCAAAGCCGATCATATTCTTGGCCACGCCTGTTATCCATCGATCGAAGCCGTGCCCGATCCAATCGATCTGGTTGTGGTGATTGTGCCCGCCTCGATCGTGCCGCAGACGCTGATCGATTGTGGCGCGCGCGGTGTCCGATCGGCCATTGTGGTCTCCGGGGGTTTCGGCGAAACCGATGAGGCAGGCAAACAACTCGAAGAGCAGATCGTCAAGATCGCGCATCGATATAACATGCGTTTGATCGGACCCAACTGCATCGGCTTGATCGATACGCGTGTGCCCTTCAACACGACGTTCATCAAGAGTGTGCCGCAGCCGGGCGACATTGCATTCGTGTCGCAGTCCGGCGCGATCTGTCAGGCTGTCATCGATTGGGGCACGGGCATGGGCTTTGGTTTTTCACGCGTGGCGTCGTTAGGCAATCAAGCCGATGTGTCTGAAGCGGAAGTGATCCGCGCGTTGGCCAACGATCCGAATACGCGCGTCGTGACGATGTATCTTGAAGGCGTTAAAGACGGCGGAAAATTTATCGAAGCGGTAACGCAAGCCACACGCGAGAAAAGCGTCGTCGCGTTGAAAGTCGGTCGGTCGGTTTCAGGAAAACGCGCCGTGTCATCGCACACCGGCGCGCTCGCCGGACAAGAGGCCGCGTACGATGCCGCGTTCGATCGCTGCGGTGTGATTCGCGCCAACAACACGGAAGAGTTATTCGATTGGGCGCGGGCGTTGGCATGGTGTCCGCCGATGCGCGGCGATCGAGTGGCGGTGCTGAC
>JBGQGR010000447.1:0-3444 GCA_041497495.1 Anaerolineae bacterium
ATCGATGTTTTGCGGAAGGAAGCCTTCAACCTGCGCAGTATATTGAAGCGGTCGTTCAGTCTATGGCTCCGATTCCTGACTTTTGTCTTGGCTTTACTGGCAGTCTTCAGCGTTTTATTGCTTGGCCTGTCGGTGATTATCGCGCTGATCGGCACGGTTAGTTTGTCGTTCGCCGCATTCATTCCGCTGGTAGTGCTGTCGCTGGGGGCGTGGGGCATCTTTTATCTGGCGTTTACGCTCCACGGCCTGGCCTTATACAATTTGCCAGCCGCGCGATCGATGCGCTTGAGCATGCTGATGACCCGCTTATTTTTCGCGCCAACCTTGGGCCTGGTGATGATCTCGATCGCGATTTATTTGGGCATCGGCTTGATTTGGACCAGCTTCGCGATCGATTCGTGGGCGCGGCTGATCGCTATGCTGGGCAATGCTTTTATCGTGACCAGTTTGTTTATGGCCTCTTTGATCTATTATCAAAATCGATCGAGCATCGTGCTCGATTTCTTGCAGTCCGTTAAGGCGGTTGAAAGTTAGCAGATCGCTGCGATTCGGTTGAGTATACGCGTTCAGTCTATAAGGAGTCATTGCTGTGGCAGAACCTAAAGCCAAATATGATGCGAGTCAGATTCAGGTGCTGGAAGGTCTGGAGGCAGTTCGCCGCCGGCCCGGTATGTACATCGGCAGCACCGATATCCGTGGGCTGCATCACTTAATCTACGAAGTGGTCGACAATGCGATCGATGAGGCGTTAGCGGGCGAAGCCGATCACATCGATATCATCATTCACCCGGATATGAGCGTATCCGTACGCGACGACGGCCGTGGCATTCCCGTCGGTCCGCATCCGACGCAGAAGGATGCTAACGGCAAGGCGATGGACGCCGTCGAAGTTGTGATGACGATTTTGCACGCGGGCGGCAAGTTCGGCGGCTCAGGTTATAAAGTCGCTTCGGGCTTGCACGGCGTAGGTGTCAGCGCTGTGAATGCCTTGAGTGAATGGCTGATCACGACGGTGCATCAGGATGGCAAAGAATATCGGCAAGAGTATAAACGCGGCAAACCGACCGGGCCAGTCAAGCTGATCGGAAAACTGGCCAAAACCGAAACATGGGTACGCGGCACCGATCAGCGCTTCATGCCGGATACATCGATCTTCAAAGAGGAGCTGGATTACAAATTCGATACGTTGATTCAGCGCTTCCGCGAGATGGCGTTCTTGACGCGCAACTTGACGATCAAGTTTATCGACGAACGCGATGGACACGAGATGTCATTCCATTTCGAAGGCGGCGTGCGATCGTTCGTGCGCTATCTCAACAAGAGCCGCGCGGTTCTGCATACGCCGGTGTATGTCGATAAGCAAATGAATGGCACGGCCGTGGAGGCGGCGATTCAATACACGGATGGCTACACCGAATCGGTCTACGCGTTTGCCAACAACATCAACACGATCGATGGCGGCACACACGTCACCGGCTTTCGATCGGCGCTGACCCGCACGATTAACGATTACGCGCGCAAGGCCGGCTTGCTGAAAGATTCCGATCCGAATTTCAGCGGCGACGATGTACGCGAAGGCTTGACGGCGATCATCAGCATCAAACTGCAAGACCCGCAGTTCGAATCGCAGACCAAATCAAAATTGGGCAACGCCGAAGTGAAAGGCCAAGTTGAAACCGCGGTGGGTGAAGCGTTCACGCAATTCTTGGAAGAGAATCCGCGTGAAGGGAAAGTCATCATCACGAAGTGCTTGACCTCGTCGCGCGCGCGTGAGGCTGCACGCCAGGCACGCGATCTGGTGATTCGCAAATCGGCGCTGGAGTCGATGACCCTGCCCGGCAAGTTGGCCGATTGCTCTGAGCGCGATCCCGCCAAATGTGAAATTTATATTGTCGAGGGTGACAGCGCCGGTGGATCGGCCAAGCAGGGACGCGATCGACACTTCCAGGCGATCCTGCCATTGCGCGGCAAGATTCTCAACACTGAACGCGCGCGCATGGATAAGATTCTGGCCAATAACGAAGTGAAGTCGTTGATCAGCGCGCTGGGCTGTGGCATCGGCGATCAATTCAACTTGGAAAATCTGCGCTACCACCGCACGATCATCATGACCGATGCCGACGTCGACGGCAGTCACATCCGCACATTGCTGTTGACATTCTTCTTCCGCTATATGCAGAGCTTGGTTGAAGGCGGGTATCTGTACATTGCGCAGCCGCCGCTGTATCGCATCGAGTCGAAGAAGGCCGGCGTGAAGTATGTGTATAACGATGCCGACAAAGATGTCGAAGTCGCGGGACTCAAAGACGAGAAAGTCTCGATTCAACGCTATAAGGGTCTGGGCGAAATGAACCCGGAGCAGTTGTGGGAAACAACTCTAAATCCTGAGAATCGAACTTTGCTGCAAGTCACCGTCGAAGACGCCGCAGCAGCCGATCGAACTTTCGATATGCTGATGGGCGATGAAGTCCCGCCGCGGAAGCGCTTCATTCAGACGCACGCGAAGGAAGTGCGCAACCTCGATATTTAATCGAGACAAATTGGATGGTAGTTCAACTGTTTGCTCAACCAAATTGATATGCAAATAGAGGGCGGAGGGTAAATGAGGACTCCGCTCTCTTTTGTTTGTGTCGTTTAATTTATCGCTGAGACAATAATTTTCTCTGGAGGTTAAATATGAGCCGTGATCCAAAACAAGATGTTCAAACCGTAACGTTCGATGGTGAGCCGGTCCAGAAATTAATCCATGGCGTGGTCATTCGAAATGCGGTGACGCAGATCGATGATCGCGGCACACTGTGTGAAATCCTGCGGCCTGATTGGGATTTCCATCCCGCGCCGCTGTCCTACGTCTATCAATTCATGATTCGGCCGGGCAAGATCAAGGGCTGGCATGTGCATCATCAGCACGACGATCGAATCTTTATCAGCCAGGGCACAGTCAAGGTTGTGCTGTATGATGATCGGCCTGACTCACCAACTTACAAGACAATCAACGTGATTCATCGAACGGATCTGCAGCGATCGATCATGACGATCCCGGCTTTTGTCTTTCATGCGCATCAGAACATCGGCAGCACCGATGCGTTGATGATCAGTATGCCGACGCGTCTATACAATCACGAATCGCCCGATGTGTATCGTTACCCGATCGATAACGATTATATTCCGTATAAGTTTTCGGACGTACGTGGTTATTAGACGATTCCACCAAAATAAAAACGCAGGTACAATACAGGCAACTTACATTCGATAGGAGAGATATGGCTAAACCGTATTCTGCAACACCGGCAATGGTGATCGATCCCAAGAAGCATTACACCGCGACCTTCAAAACTGAAGTCGGAGAATTTGTGGTCGAACTCTACGCCGACAAAGCGCCGAAGACCGTCAACAACTTTGTCTTCCTCGCCCGCGAACATTTTTACGACGGCGTGACGTTCC
>JBGQGR010000448.1:0-3442 GCA_041497495.1 Anaerolineae bacterium
AGAATCTCGCGCTGATGGGCATTGGCCATCTGTTCATCACCGATTTCGATAAGATTGAAGCGGCCAACCTCAGCCGATCGGTTCTCTACCGCGAAGCGGATGCAGGCCGCGAGAAAGCCGAAGTCGCTGCCGCGCGGGCGAAAGCGCTCAATCCGGATATTCATGTTCAATATCTCCATGGCGATGTGACGACTCAACTCGGCCTGGGGATCATCCGCCGGATGGACGTGGTGATCGGTTGTCTCGATAATCGTGAAGCGCGGCTGGCCGTGAATCGATTCTGCTATTGGATGAACAAGCCGTGGGTCGATGGCGCGATTCAAGAACTGTTAGGCTTGGCGCGCGTGTTTGTGCCCGGTCAAGGTGCGTGCTTTGAATGTACATTGACGGAAGCAGCTCGCCTTGATTTATCACTGCGCTATTCGTGTCCGTTGTTGGCGCGGGCAAATATCCTGTTAGGCAAAGTGCCGACGACACCGACGATTGCCTCGATCATTGGCGCGATCGAATCGCAGGAAGCGCTGAAGTTACTGCATAACCTGCCGGTCGCGCCGGGCAAGGTGATTCACTTCAATGGCATGACGAATGAGATGCATGTCAGCGCCTACGTGACCCGCGACGAGTGCGAGAGCCATTGGACCTACGGCGAGATCACGGAGCTGCCCGCCCGCGCCGATCGAACGACGTTGGGCGACTTGCTGCGCATCGCTCGCGCTGATCTGGGCCCCGATGCCGTGCTCGAACTCGATCAGGAATTGATCATCTCGCTAGAATGTCCGCGCGACAAAACGATCGAGACGATCCTGCGGCCGCTCTCCGAAGTGAGTTTTGAAGCGGGCCATTGTCCTATCTGCGGCGAATTGCGCGAAACGCAAATGACGCATCTCATCACGGGCGACGAGCCATTTCTGCATCGGACGTTAGCGAGTGTCGGTGTGCCGCCGCTGCACATTCTGCGCGCACACAATGCACAGGAGTATCGATTCTATGAATTGACGGGCGATCTCGCGGACACGCTCCACTTCCAGCACTTTGAGGGTCCCGCCCGTGTTGAGGGAAATGAACACCTGCAACGCATTCGCCTCGGTGTTGAAGAACAGCCGAAGGAGCGCATCAATCCAGCGCGAGGCCGCGTGCGGCTGCGGAAGTCATGAGTATGTCAGCCCAATCGAGTGCTATGTCACCCCCTACTCAATCCTGGCCGCGATATTCGCTCTCCACGCTGCTACGCAGGCTGGGTGCGGTTTATCTGGTCGAAGCGGTGGCCGCAATTGGATTTGGGTTCGTATACAAATTCAATGTGACGCTGTTGTCTTCGTTCTTGATCGGGGCGTTGGCGGCAGGCTTAGGACTTACCGCCGGATTCGCGGCGCGATGGATCTTGAAACGTCAGACGGTAACGCTGCGCATCTTAACTGCCTTCACCGCCGTGGTGATCGGAGTGATCTATCTCAGTTGGGTGAAGTGGGGCAGTCGGGGCATCAGCTTAACCTTGAGCTTAGCTGATCCGTTGATCTGGATCAGACCGGCGTTGATCTCGATCGGAACGATAGCGGCGTTCCTGGCGATGGGTGCGTGGCATCGAACGAATCGCACTCGAATAGAAGTTGAGCGGCGTGAGGGGCCACCGCCAAAACCAGCACCTGCACCAAGTCCTGCGCCGGCGTCAGTGCGACCGCCGAATCAGCAGCTGGCCACACCGACTGCGCCGCGCCGATCTTTTTTGCCGAAGCCGCACTTACAACGGCCCAAACTTTTGCGGCGCCGGCGCCATCAAGTTCGACTGCGGAGTGATGAAGAACACCGTTGTCCTTATTGTCTTCAGAGTGTCGAGCGCAACGATCCGCGCGGAGTGACCGTCTGTCGGGTGTGTCATACGTGGCATCACTCGGATTGTTGGGCAATCACCGGCATGTGCCAAGTGCCGCATCATCATGCTTGATCATGGATCGAGGAGTGAACTTTTATGCCTGACCTGCCAGTCACTGTCGTATTACCCAACGGCGGCGCGCGAACTGCCGAAGTGCCGGATGATGTTGCGATCCGCGATCTCCTGTCGGAGCTGACGTCGTTGTTGAAGCTGCCGACCACCGGCCCGGATGGGCGCCCGCTGGGTTATCGACTCGACAGCAAATTTTTGGGGCGCGAACTTAGCGAGGCGGAAACCCTGGCCGCCGCAGGCGTACCGCAGAACGATCGATTGCTGCTGACCACCGATATTACGGCCGGGGCAGTGACCACCGATTCGAGTCCGCGCATGCGGCGACTGATGGCCGATCAGCAACTCATGCAAGAGTTGATCGCGCAGAGCGCCTTGATCCGTTTTCAAGCCAAGCTGAATCGATCGGGCCTGCCACCCGAAACGTACATCGTCACTTATCAATGCAAAGGCATCGCCAGTGTCGATCGCGCAGGCCGGCCTAAATTCAGCGAGCATCATCAAGTCGAAATCTATCTGCATGCTCAATATCCGCAGCGCTGGCCGGGCATGAAGTGGCTGACACCGATCTGGCACCCGAACATCAATCATCTCAACGGCAGTGTGTGCATCGATGCGGCATGGTGGACGGCCAGCCGCTCACTCGATCGGTTAGTGATCATGCTCGGCGAAATGGTGCAATACAAAAATTTCCACGACGATCCGACGCAGCCGCCATTCCCATGGGACGTCGAAGCGGCGCGCTGGTGTCGGGACTATCGGGCCAAGCATCCGGATGCTTTTCCAGTTGATGCGCGCGAACTGCTGCGGCCCGAACGGGTGAAGCTGAAGCCGAGAGCTAAACCCGGTCCGAAACCGAAAATCAAATTCAAGTGAATCGGCTCATCACGCTCGAGGGCTTGAATCACCTTCAAGTCGTTGAGTCCCCCTGTGGAGGATTAGAGAATGTCAGATATTCCAGTTACTATCGTATTGCCTGCGGGCGGAACTCGCACCGCGGAAGTGCCCAATGATGTGCCGGTGAAAGAGTTGGTGCCGGAGTTGACCACCTCGCTCCAGCTGCCCACGACCGGCCCGGATGGTCGACCGGTGAGCTATCGGGTCGACAGCAAGGCGCTGGGGCGTGAGCTGCAAGAGACCGAGACATTAGCCGATGCGAAAGTGCCGGAGAACGATCGGTTGATGCTGACGGCCGACGTGACCGCGGGATGACAGAAGTGAGAAAACCTGGCGAAGGGTAGATTCGAGAATAATCGTTCTGCATTGAAGCCTTCGCCAGGTTGATCACGCAACGACGATGACCGAATCTCGTATCCGATTGCTGCCGGAGACCGCACAAGAAGCACGGGGTGCGCACATGCCTGTCGCGCGCGCGCTGCGCTGGCGATCGCCGTTCGATGGCGATGACAGTTGCCAGCCAGCTGTGTCTGTGTTCGTGACACATGCTGCCTACGTGCGATTTTGTGCGCACGCCGGCAGCGATCTGGATAACGAGGTCGGTGG
>JBGQGR010000449.1:0-3435 GCA_041497495.1 Anaerolineae bacterium
CAACCAATTGTTTTTCGCCACGTAAGACTTCACGCGTCGTCACAACCGCGCTGTGGATTGACGCCTGTTGCAGCATAACGCCTTCGATCTCACCGAGCTCAATCCGCAGACCGCGCAGCTTGACCTGACCATCTGCCCGGCCGATGATTTCAATATTACCATCCGGGCGATAACGGGCTAGATCACCCGTCTTGTACACTCGCTCGTAGGACTGATCACCAAATGGATGCGGAATAAATTTTTGAGCGGTTAGTTCCGGTTGATTCAAATAACCGCGCGCTAAACACACACCACCGATGTAGAGCTCGCCGGGAACACCGATCGGCACCGGCTGTAAATGATCGTCAAGGATGTACGCTTGAGTATTTGGATCGGGTCGCCCGATCGGTACCTCAGCCTGCGGATCGATCGACAGTAGCGCTGCAGGTGCTTCATAAGTGATGACGCTGGCCGTCGCCTCGGTCGGGCCGTAGCCATTCAACCAGCGTACGCGGTCGCCTTCGATTTTGAGCCAGGCCGCTAAAACAGCCGCCGAGGCTTTTTCGCCCCCTACAAATAGGAGTCGAATTACATCCGGCAGCCGTGTGCTTCCCTCAACCAGGTCCCGTGTTAGCTGATGCCAGAATGCGGTAGGCGGTTCCAGCACGGTTACCCGCTGGTCCCGCGCAAAATCAAGAAAGTCCTTAAGGTTCAATTCGAGATCTTTAGGGCGCAACACCAAACCGGCGCCGCTTAATAACGTTGGAAATATTTCTTCAATGGAAGAATCAAAACTAATGGACGCGAATTGCAACACGCGATCGTTCAGCTGCAGGCCCAGCATTTGGATGCAATAGAGCGCGTTATTGACCACCGATCGATGCTCAATCATCACACCTTTCGGTTGTCCGGTGGAACCGGAGGTGTACATGACATACGCCAGATTTTCCGAACGGCAAGCTGTAATGGGATCGAGGCTGCTTTCCGCTTCGATGAGCATTCGATCAGCATCCACGCGGAGGATATTCCAGGGATGTTGAGACAGTTGACGAGCGAGTCGATCTTCAGTGATGATGATGGTCGCAGCGCTGTCATGCAGCATAAATTCCAACCGCATTGACGGACTCGACGGATCGATCGGCACATACCCCCCGCCCGCTTTGAGCACACCGAGTATTCCGACAATAGCCTCAAGTGATGGGTCGAGATAGATTGCCACTAAATCATCCGGCTTGACACCACGCTTAATCAGATGCCGTGCCACCTGATTGGCGCGCGCGTTCAGTTCGGCGTAGGTCAAGTGAGCGTCTTTGAAAACCACGGCTATCCGATCGGGCGTTCGCTTGACCTGATCTTCAAACAAATGCTGGAGACAACGATCCGATGGGACTGTTACCGCCGTCTGATTCCAATCGATTAATAGCTGCTGCCGCTCAACTTCAGTCAGCATCGGCAGAGCCGCGATCGGTCGATCGGGGTCGGCAACAACGGCAGACAGGATATTTTGATAATGCGCCAGCATCCGGCGGATGGTATCGGCTTCAAATAGATCGGTGTTGTACTGCAGCCTACAGCACAGCCCCTCGGCTTGCTCCACGACCTCCAAAGATAAATCGTACAGCGCCACCCCGCTATCAATTTCGACTTCTTCAACATGCAATCCTTCCAGCTTCAACGGCGACGGCGGAGTGTTCCGCAGCTGAAACATCACTTGGAAGACCGGCGAGTGACTGGAGTTCCGATCGGGATTGATGGCTTCGATAATTTTCTCAAAGGGCGCGGCTTGATGTTGATAAGCATCCAGCGCACTCTCGCGCACCTGCGACAATAGATCACGAAAGCTCAAGTCGCCTGACAAGCGGCTGCGTATGGCCAACATATTAATAAAGGGGCCGATTGTTTTTTCCGTCTGCACCTGCAATCGATTGGCGATCGGCGCGCCGACCAGTAGATCGCCGCACGAAGTATAACGGTATAACAACACATCGAAACTCGCCAGCAGGGTCATAAACAAAGTTGCCCGTTCGCTGCGACTCAAATCGCGCAGCCGTTCCGCCAAGGTCGGCGGCAGGACGATTGAAACTTGTGAACCGGACCAGGTCTGCACTCTGGGGCGCGGATGATCGGTGGGCACTTCCAGAATCGGCAGCGGGCCGGCCAGCTGCTGCCGCCAGTAAGCGAGGTCTTCATCCAACGCGCCGCGATCGAATTGAGCCAGCTGCCAGGCGGCATAATCCGCATATTCCACCGGCAGATCGGGCAGCGCGGCAGCATGTCGATAGAGGACAAATAGTTCTTGACAAATGATTCCCAACGACCAGCCGTCCATCGCAATGTGATGCCGGATCAAAATCAAGTCATGCTGGTGATCGGCCAACTTGATCAGAACGGGCCGCAGGAGCAGATCGCTTGCCAGATCAAACGGCCGCTGAATTTCTTGTCGGACCAACCGGCGCGATTGAGCGTGACGCTCTGCGTCAGGCAGCGCGCTGAAATCAAACACGCGCAGTTCGATCGATGACTGCTGCCGAATGATCTGCTGCGGGATACCGTTCCGGGCGATGAAGTTCGATCGCAAAACGGCGTGTCGATCGACGATCGTTTGCAGCGCGCCGCGCAGCGCCGATCGATCGAGCTGACCTATCAAGCGATACGCATTGGCGACGTTCGAGCGCGGATCAAGTGGATCGATCTGGTTGAAGAGCCAAAATCGTGCTTGAGTGAATGACAGCGGAACAGTTGTGGGATCGGCGCGGGGTTGGATTAGCAGCGCAGACGGTCCACTCGCCTCGCCACGCAATCGGCTCTCCAAAAGTGCGCGTTTGGCTGGTGAAAGTTTTTCTCGACGGGCAGCGAGATCGTCACGAACGGGCATGGCGGGTATCCGGTGCGGGCATCATTTGATTACAGACGGCAGCTCGTCTTCGTTTAAGGCCTCAAGTTCTTCCAACAACAGCCGCGCCAAGATCACTGCTTGATCGGCAATGGTCGGCGCGGAAAAAAATTCGACTAGCGAAAGTGTGACGAGCTGATATTTCTGCTTGACCCGCGCGATCAACTGTACTGCCAGAATTGAATCACCACCCAGCCGCAAAAATTCGTCTCGCACGCCGACCTTAGGTAATTGCAACATTTCTTGCCAAATGGCCGCCAGCGATTCTTCCAGCGGCGTGCGCGGCGCAGCAAATTCACTTTCGCGGTGCAGTGATTGATCTTCGGCGTTCAGACCTAACTTCTCGGCCAAACCAATGCGCTGGATTTTACCCGTGGGGCCTTTAGGAATTTCCTTTAAGATTATGACACGCTTCGGAACTTTATAGTTCGCCAGGCGCTGCTCGGCAAATAAACGAATTTCGATTTCAGTGGCTGACCTATTCTCACGCAGGACAACCGCGGCGGCCACCTCTTCGTTAAACTTTGCATCCGGCATCGCAAACGTTATTGCTTGAGCGATGG
>JBGQGR010000450.1:0-3430 GCA_041497495.1 Anaerolineae bacterium
GAAGCTGCACATCGAGTACGACTGCTACGCTCATCACGATCTCAGCATGAATGGCGTCCTGCCGATCGATTTCGATCGCG
Source organism: Anaerolineae bacterium (assembly GCA_041497495.1). Taxonomy (GTDB): domain Bacteria; phylum Chloroflexota; class Anaerolineae; order Fen-1058; family Fen-1058; genus JBGQGR01. The sequence goes on from JBGQGR010000450.1 coordinate 81, forward strand.
TCTGGCGCGATGCGTCAACGCTGAACATCGGCGAACATCAAGTGGCGATCATGTCACCGGAAGATTTGTTGATCGGCGCGTGTGTCAACTGCTGCCGCAAGCGTTTCTTTCGCTTAAAGGCGTTATGCGACATCGCCGAGATCATCAGCCGGTTGTCGGCTTTGATGTGGCCGCTCTTCATTGAAAAGGCGAACGCTTATCAGTGCGATAACATTGTCTATGCTGCTTTGATTGTCGCCCAAGCGACGATCGGCTGTGACCTGCCGCCGATCGTAGGACGTGACTTGAAAACTTCGCGGCCGAGAAAATTTTTCATTCGCCTCACGGCGCGCCTTTTAATGCGCCTGTTTTCATTAGATAGATTGTCGCGCTATAGCGGCACAAAAATTTTCGGACGCGTGTTTGGCTGGTCGTTGGTGCTGCCGTATGTGACCTATCGTTGGGATCAAGTAGGCCGCAAAGCACGGGAGATCGATCGGGCGTGGAAGAAGGCTTAAGCGTCATTGCGAGCCGCCAACCCTGCAAACATCAGGCAGGGCTTTCGGGGCGGCGCGGCAACACCTGCACTGCATCCGCAGCGCGGTGCAAGTGTCTCAGTATCGATCGGGAGATTGCTTCGATGCTGCGCATCTCGCAATGACGTACACACCCTGGCGCAATTCGCGCGCGCGCTGTTGCATTTCTTTCGAGGCACGCCAGTGAGGACGAGGAATGTTTTTCATGGATGAGAGTGTTGTTGAATGAAGATGGGAAGAAACCCCCCTTCTAAATCCTCCCCCGCTTCGCACGCCCTGTCCAACTCTCCACAGGAGAGTTGGGGGTGCACTAGGTGGGGGCGGACTTGAACCCCCACCCCGAGTTGCAAGGGCGGGAACGATCCGCTCCTCCCCTGATTTATCGGGGGAGGCTGGGTGGGGGTTGCCTCTTGCCCTCACCCCGAGCAACATCCAGATCGATCAGCGCCGCTTCACCTCTCCCTTTTAGGGAGAGGCAGGGCGAGGGTGCTAACACGATCTTTAGCTCTTCCTCTCTTGTTCCTCGACCGCGTCCTCGCGGTCGAGAATCCAGTGAGATATGACTGGACACCTGTACTCTCCGCTTCGCTACGAGCATCTTCGACCTTCGCGGGTGTGACTGTGCGTGGAGTGAATAGACAGTTCGCTTAACGACTGCGCCCGCGCGCGCGGGCATGGAGCATGTGAAAGTCCATAGGTCGTTGTCGCAAATCACCGAGATGCGATATACTTTCGCCATGTCTCAATTCAAGATTCACGTCTCTAAAGATTATTTGATCTTCTGTGCAGCGCATTTCATCACGTACGACGGCGAATGCGAGCCGCTGCACGGCCACAACTATCGGGCGAGTGTGACGGTGGAGGGCAGCACGCAGGAAGATCAGTTTGTATTCAACTTCGTCACACTAAAACGGCTGATGCGCGATCTGGTCAATCAACTCGATCATCGCACACTGCTGCCGGATTCCAATCCACATTTCAAGATCGCGGTGGACTCAGGCACAGTGACTTTAGATTCGGGCGATCGACATTACGTGCTGCCCGAATCGGATGTGCGCATTCTGCCGCTGTCGAACACGACTGCGGAAATGCTGGCAAAATATTTTGCCGATCAATTGAAGCGGCAGCTTGGCAACACCGTGAATTTGACTGCGTGCGAAGTGGAAGTCGAAGAAGTCATCGGCCAAAGCGCGACCTATCGCGAGGAGTGGCGGTGAACGCACGAGTAAGTTTGGGTCTCGGCTCGAATCTCGGCGATCGACACGGTTACTTGATCGAAGCGATCGATCGATTAAAGTCGCAGATCAAGATCGAAGCGGTCGCCTCGATCTACGAGACTGAACCGTGGGGCTATCTCGATCAGCCGCAGTTCTTGAATACGGCCTGCGTCGGCGCCACATCATTGACGCCGAATGAACTGCTGGTCTTCGTCAAATCGATCGAAACGGAGATGGGCCGCGAGGCCACGTTCCGCTATGGCCCGCGCGTGATCGATATCGATGTGCTGTTGATTGAAGATCAGATCATCGAAACCGATTCTTTTCATATCCCTCATGCCGCACTGGCTGAACGCGCGTTTGTCTTGGTGCCTTTAGCTGAAATCGCGCCACAGTTTATTCATCCGGTGCTGAACAATCCGATCGAGACGCTGCGCGATCGAGTGGATGCATCCGCTGTAAAAATATTTGCTCGCCGGCCGATGTGCGTCGGATCGAAATGGCTGCACTGGGATCGACAGACGTATATCATGGGCATCATCAATACGACGCCCGATTCATTCAGTGGCGACGGCATGTTGACGGAGAAAGACTGGATCGCCGCGTCGATCGATCGGGCGCGTGAGATGATCCAAGCGGGCGCGCACTTGATCGATGTGGGTGGTGAGTCCACTCGGCCCGGTTCGCGCTCGATCTCGATCGATGAAGAGATCAATCGAGTGATACCGGTGATCGATGAGTTGGCTCGCCAAGGGTTGGGACCGATCTCGATCGATACTTACAAGGCCGAGGTTGCGCGTCAAGCACTGGAGGCGGGCGCGGCGATGATCAACGATGTGTGGGGCTTGCGGCGCGATCCGGATATGGGCGATCTCGCGGCGAAGCGCGGAGTGCCGATTGTGTTGATGCACAATCGCAGCAAACCGGAAGACGCCGCATTTCAAGCGCGGCTCGGTCCGCGCTATACCGGATCGCAGTACGACGATCTGATTCCCGACATCACGCGTGAGTTGAGTGAGTGTGTTGCGAGTGCGCGCGCGGCGGGAATTCTGGATCACACTATCATCATTGATCCCGGCATCGGCTTTGGCAAAACGACGGAACAGAATTTGGAACTCTTGAATCGGCTGGACGAATTTACCGCCCTCGGTTATCCTATCTTGAGCGGACCGTCGCGCAAATCATTTATCGGTTACACGTTGAACGCGCCGCCCGATCAGCGGATTGAGGGTACCGCGGCCGCGGTGGCGATCAGCATTGTGCGGGGCGTGGATGTGGTGCGCGTGCATGATGTCCGATCGATGGCGCAAGTGGCCCGCATGACCGATGCGATTGTGCGGCGCCATCGTACGGGCGAGCAGCTGCTCACCCCTTCAAGGGATATGACATGATTCCATTACGCGACCTCAACCCGACGCGACGTTTGCCGATCATGACGATCATCTTGATCGCCATCAATGTCATTGTGTTCTTGTATTCCAATAGTTTAAGCGCGCGCAGCCAACAGCGCTTATTTGTGGACTATGGTCTCATTCCCTTGAAGATCACAGCCACGTTAAGCACAACTACCGCGCTGTCGTTTATCACGTCGATGTTCTTGCACGGCGGGCTGCTGCAC